>QIFF01000304.1 GCA_003230635.1 bacterium
GGTGCCCTTATGTGGCAAATAGGTATTTTAACGGTCAGTGATAAGGGGGCAGCGGGGCAGCGCCGGGATGAGAGCGGGCGCTTGATTGCCCAGTTGTTACAGCCCCTGGAAGTGGAAATAGTCAGCTATCGGATTGTTCCTGACGAGCAGGAGCAAATAGAGCAAGAGTTAATCCGGATGTGCGATGAGCAGGGACTGGATTTGGTTGCTACCAGCGGGGGAACGGGTTTAAGCCCCAGGGATGTTACCCCGGAGGCCACCCGGGTGGTGGCGCATCAAACTGTCCCTGGGATGGCCGAGGCCATGCGCCGGGCCGGGATGGCCCAGACCCCTTACGCCATGCTTTCCCGTGGGCTTTGCGCTGTTCGTAATAAAACTTTGATTGTCAATCTGCCGGGCAGCCCGCGGGCGGTGCGCCAGGGTCTGGAGGTAATTATTCCGGTTCTATCCCATGCCCTGGCCAAGCTGAAAGGCGATGCCGGCGATTGCGGGGGTACAGCGTAAATGAGTTGGGAAGCGATAAAGGGACAGGATAGGGTCATTACCTTACTGCGCCGTGCCATAGAGCGGAAGCGCCTGCCCCATGCCTATCTTTTTCTGGGCCCCGAGGGGGTGGGCAAAAAGCTGGTGGCCCTGACCCTGGCCCGGGTGTTGAATTGCGCCGAGGCTGGAACGGACTCTTGCGGACATTGTTCCAGTTGCCACAAGGTCAGTAAAGGCTTGCACCCGGATGTAGTTCTGCTGGAGCCGCAAGAAAGCGGCAGCATCAAGATTGAGCAGATCCGCCGCTTACAGCAGGAGATTGCCTATAAGCCCTTTGAGGGGCGCTATAAAATCTGGATTATTGATCGGGCGGAAAAACTGACTTTGCAGGCGGCCAATTGTCTCCTGAAAACCCTGGAGGAGCCGCCGGCGCACAGCCTTTTAATCCTGGTGGCGGCTCAAGCTGCGGCCTTATTGCCCACGGTGGTTTCCCGCTGCCAGCAGGTGAATTTCCTGCGCCTGAACCCTCCCGTGCTAAGAGAGCTTTTGCTTGCTCAGGGGGTAGCCCCTGAGGCGCTTGAATTGGGGATGGCCCTGGCGGAGGGGGGCCTGGCGCGGGTCAGCCAGGAGCAATTGGAGGAGTTTTGGGCGCGGCGGGAGGAATTTTTGGAGTATTTGCAGGGCCGACGTAGCGAATTTTCAGATGTTTTCGCCCTGGGGGACAGGCTGGGCAAGCAGAAAGAGCAAATAGAACGGCTTATCCAGTTGCTTAATTTGTGGTATCGGGATTTGCTGCTTCTCAAGCTGGGGCTGGGAAAGGATTTACTGATTAATCAGGATAAATTTGATCAGTTAAGCCAGCAGATTGAGGGGCTGGGTTTGTGTTCTATTCAGCAGCGGCTGGGGCTGATTCAGCAGTCATTTTCCGCCCTCCGGTACAACGCCAACCCCCGCCTGGTGCTGGAAGAAGTTTTTCTTCAACTTATGTAACGGAAAAACATGGAACCACAGAGAACACAGAGGAAAACAATTTCAAATGTCAAAATCCAAGTTCAAAAAAACAGGACGCAGATTTGCGCAGATAAACGCTGATTTTTTCTTTTCTTTTTGATAATCTTGCAAATCTGCGTTTATCAGCGTCCTAATTAAGGTTTTGTCATTTAGCTTTAGTTAATATTTTCTCCGTGTCCTCTGTGGTTAGTTTTTGAATTGAAAGGGGAGATACTAGATGAGGTTACGCCAACGCGAAATTGAGATTATTTCCCGGCATGTCAGCGATTCATTACTGGATCGCGGCTTTGTCCAAACCGATGATGCGGAGAATATGGGTGCCGAGATTGCCCGGGTGATTCACGATGAGTTAAGGCTGGAAGACGACCTTAATGAAGAGGTGCGCAACATTCTGGAGCAGCATTCCAGCGAAATTTCCAAGACCAACGTGGAATACCACAGCATGTTCAACCTGGTTAAAAAGAAGTTGGTCAAAGAGCGGGGCTTGATTTTCTAAGGGAAAGGAGTTAACACATTGGCGACAACAAAAGATTATAAAAGATATTGTTCTGTTGCTTTACTGCTGATTTTCCTGAACGGTTGTTTAGCTTCTACACCACGCAAGGGACTTCCTCACGCCAAACCTCATGCCAAAGAGGGAACGCCCAAGGTAGTGTTGGCGGGAAGTGTTCAAAAGGTAGTTGAGGGGCAGGTACAACCAGAGGATATGGTGGATATTCTAACGGAGCGTTTTCTATTTGCCTTGGGAAGCGGAACGTTTGGTTCTATGGAAGAGATAGGCGAGGGTATGCTGCTTTCCGGGGAGGGTTATATAAAACCTAGTAGTGAGAGCGGGAATTACAAACTACTGTCAGGCAATAACCTGAAAACACCTTTTCTGGTGGGAATAAACAGCCAAGCGAAACCGGAAGAAATAATCTACGTGGATGAACCTAAAAGCATACAAGAAGTCTACAAGGATTTATCCAAAAAATACAAATTTTTTGCGGCAATTGGAATTGGGGACTTTGAGGAAACTGCTACGACGGCGTTAAAAAAAGCGCCTATCTATGGAGAAAACATTGTTGACCCGAAAAACAGATCCCGCTATTTTCATCCCTTAAAAAAACTCTGTGGGAATTGTTCAAACTACGATTTCAGCTAAGGAAGCCCCTGGTTTCAGCCGGCGGATTTTCTATAATAATTTTGCCGATAGTACTGATGCTTCGGAGATCCAAAGTCATACCCACATTGCTTTTTTAGATGTTACCGGGGTTTTACCCAAAACAGAAGCCGGTCAAATGATCCTTCCGGATATACCGGTGGCTAACATTAAGGATGTACAGCATTTGCTCCCTCAAAGCAAGATACAACGGGTACTGATTATGGTTTATCCCCTTGTTGAACAGCAGGAATATTAGTAAGCAAGCGTTTGTTGCTTTGATGTTTCGGCCTGTCCCCAGGCTGAAACCCTCCAAGGGATGCGATACCCTTAAAGCTTTCGGCTTGAGACAAGTAACGGTAGGTTGGGTTGAGGAACGAAACCCAACCTACACAATTATTGCTAATAGATAGACTGTCATCCCTGCGAAAGCAGGGATTCAAAAAGATTTTAAATGGATTCCAGCTTTCGCTGGAATGACAACACAAGGTACTTTTTGAACGCAACTTGGTATTATAAGCTAATTTTTCTGCGACCTGCTTTTAATCATGTTTTTAAGAAATTGTAATTCTTTACTGGCCAGCCAGTGAGTGAGCAGGAAAAAGGTTCCTCCCCCCAGGGCAATTAGCAGGGCGAGCAGTCCCGCTCTGGTGACTGCGCTTTCCCAGGCCGGCAGGTTTATTTGCTGTAGGGCCAGCCAGCATACCCCTCCCATAATCAGGGCCGCCAGGCTGGTGCGCAGGCCGGAAGCCAGAATCTTTCTGCCCCCGATTGCTCCCAGCCGTTTTCTTAAGGCAAAAATCAGCCAGATTATATTTAAAGTGCTGGAGAGGGCGGTTGCCAGGGCCAAACCGGCGTGCGCCAGGTATTGCATCAAAATCAGGTTGAGAACAATGTTGACCAGCATGGCTACCACAGCAATCCTTACCGGGGTGGCGGTGTCTTGCAGTGAATGGAAAACGGGAACGGTGATTTTAACCCCGGCATAGGCCCATAACCCCAGGCAATAATAGAGCAGCGCCCGGGCGGTGTTGGTTGTCGCCAGGCGGCCGAATTCTCCCCGCTGAAATAACAGGGCAATTATGGGTTCGCGCAGGACAATCAGGCCCACCATGGCCGGAATACAAAGATAGAAAATGATGCGCAGGCTGAAGGAAAAGGTTTCCTTTAACTCCGATAGCTCGCCCCGGGCCGCCTGGTGAGAGAGGGTAGGTAAAAGGGCTGTCCCCAGGGCCACTCCGAAAACCCCCAGGGGGAACTGCACCAGACGGTTGCCGTAATAAAGATAAGATATACTGCCGCCAGGCAGTAGTGAAGCTAATAAAGTGTCTACCAGATTGTTAACCTCGTATACCGCTACCCCCAGCATAGCTGGTATCATTAATTTGCCTATTCGTTGGATCCCTGGATGTTGCCAGTCCAACTGAATAGAAAACTTCATCCCTTTTTTTATAAGAAACGGTATTTGGAAGAGCAGTTGTAAAACACCCCCTACCAGCACCCCGATAGCCAAGGCCATTACCGGCTGGCTTAGCCTGGGGCCTAGAAACAGGGCCATACTAATGATAGAAATGTTGAGCAGGGCCGGGGCCAGGGCCGGG
>QIFF01000225.1 GCA_003230635.1 bacterium
CCCAAAACCTGGGGATTTCCACCCTGGAAGAAATCCGCCTGCTTTCCAACCTGGAAACGGAAAAGGATAAGCTCTTACAAATTATCCTGGTGGGGCAACCGGAGCTGCGCCAGACATTGGCTTTGCCGGAACTAAAGCAATTACGCCAGCGGATTACGGTCAACTATCATCTGGCAGCCCTGAGCGATCAAGAAGTGGCTGAATATATCCAGCACCGTCTGAAGGTAGCCGGGGCAAAGAATCCGAGCCTGTTCAGCCCAGGGGCGGTAGCCCAGATTGTTAGCGCTTCAAACGGGATCCCCCGCTTAATCAACATTATCTGTGATGCAGCCCTGGTAATCGGCTACGTGGAAGAGAGTCAAAACATTAGTGAAACCTTGCTCAAAGAAGTGTTGACGGAATTAAACCTGGATCAAGAATCCAACCTCACACCCCCTGTAATCAGCCCGGCAAAACCCGAGGCCCCCACCCTCCAGCAAGACATCGAACAACTCTGCCGGCATTACCAATTCCAGCCGCCGGCACAGGAGGACCTCAACAAAAAAGCCGAACAGTTACAGGCGCAAATGCAGCAGCTTAACATTATCATGACCAGATTAGCTAGTCTGGAAAAGGAATTGGAAGAACGGGCTGAACACATCAAAGCCAAAGAACAGGAACTGGGAATATGGCCGAAAGCCACTTAGCACACCAGCTGATAAACAAAATTAAAAGCAAACAGGCCCGCTTGGGCATTATCGGCCTGGGTTATGTGGGATTACCTTGGGCGGTAGAATTCGCCCAAAGAGGCTTCCAGGTATGGGGGATAGAGATAAACGAAGAAAAGGTAGCCCAGATTAACCAGGGAGTTTCCTACATCCCTGATGTCCCTGCTGAACAGCTGACAGCGGTGGTCAAAAGCGGTCACCTCCAGGCAACTGCTGACTTTAGCTGTATAAAGCAACTGGACAGCATCAACATCTGTGTCCCCACCCCTCTACGCAAAACAAAAGACCCTGACATATCACATATTGTAGCGGCGGCTACCCAGATTGCTCAATATTTGCACCCAGGACAATTAATTGTCCTGGAAAGCACTTCCTATCCCGGTACCACTGAGGAACTCGTCCTGCCAATTCTGAAACAAAGCTGCCTGGAAGTGGGAAAGGATTTCTTTTTAGCCTTTTCCCCGGAGCGGGTGGACCCGGGCAACAAAGTACATACACCGCAGAATGTCCCCAAAGTAGTGGGAGGAGTTACCCCCCAATGCACCCAAATAGCCAGCACCCTATACGAGCAATCTATCGACAAGGTAGTGACGGTTTCTTCTCCCAAAGTAGCGGAAATGGCCAAGTTACTGGAAAACATCTTTCGCATTGTCAACATCGGCCTGGTCAATGAAATCGCCTTGATGAGCAATAAACTGGGAATAGACGTCTGGGAGGTAATTGAAGCCGCCGGCAGTAAGCCTTTTGGTTTTATGCCCTTTTACCCCGGCCCCGGTCTTGGGGGACACTGCATTCCGGTGGACCCTTTCTACCTCTCCTGGAAAGCGCGTTCCCTGGGTTTTGAAGCCCGCTTTATTGAATTGGCGGGGCAGATCAACGGCCGCATGCCTTATTACGTAGTCAGTCTGATTGCCGACGCCCTGAACAAAAAGGGGAAAAGTATCAACAACTCGCGCATTCTGATTCTTGGGGTAGCCTACAAAAAAGATATTAACGACGTGCGCGAATCCCCAGCCCTGGATGTGATAGAAATCCTTCAGGGAAAAGGCGCTCATATCAGCTACAGCGACCCCCATGTCCCCTCACTGGACAGCGAAGCTATCCAAGACCAATTCAGTTCCCACCCCCTCACCCCCCAGCTCCTGCGGCAAGCCGATTGTGTGGTCATTTTAACCGCCCACAGTTGCTTTGATTACCCCTTAATCGCCAAAGAATCCCGCCTGATTATAGATACCCGCAATGCCCTTAAGGGTTTCTCCGGCGAGCACATCATCAAGCTGTAACCTTAAAAAAAAGAGAGAAAAGGATGGAACCACAGAGTGCACAGAGAAATACTCTGTGTTCTCCAAAAGAATTTAGCCCAGAGCCTGAAGGGGTTGTGCTGGGGTTGTTGCTTTCGTACATTTTTAAAAGCAATTTGCTATAAGAGAGTTGGCTTGTTGGTTAATTTCAGTGTAGGAAGGCCAAAATAAGGTATAAAAGATTGATAGCTTAGAGTGCACAGAGGAGGGACGAAACCACTCCTAATTTATTGATATTTGATTTTCTCTGTGTCCTCTGTGGTTAGGTTTTGACAATACAAACTTGATTCTTGGAAAGAAAAATGGCCGTATATCTAGTAACCGGCGGGGGGGGATTTATTGGCTCACACCTGGTAGAGCGCCTGCTGGATGAGGGACATCAGGTAAGGGTAATTGACAATTTCCTTACCGGGCGGCGGGAAAATCTTAAAGCTTCCCTGGGGCAAATCCAGCTTTACCAGGAAGATATCCGCAAGCTGGAGGCTATCCGCCCCATTGTTCAGGGAGTGGATTACGTTCTTCATCAGGCAGCCCTGCCCTCGGTAGCCCGCTCCCTGGCCGACCCCCTAAGCTGCCATCAGATTAACACTAC
>QIFF01000224.1 GCA_003230635.1 bacterium
CGTCCGTTTTCTGAACCAGATCGCGAATTGTCTTAATATTAGCGTTCTTCAGGCAGTTGTAAGCCCGGACCGACAACTCCAACTCGTTAACACTGCGGTCAAGAAACTCATTCAGCCTTGTCCAGTATTCATCATCATCTTTTTCACACATCTCTTCTTCCGGCTGCTGTTCAACATTGATGAAGATACTCCAGTGCTCCCTCATAATCTTGGCCGCACAGGCAACCGCATCTTCCGGTCCTATACTTCCATCGGTCTCAACCTCCAGAATCAGCCGGTCATAGGCCTTGGCTTCACCAAGAAAGATATTTTCCACCCAGAAATTAACCTTCCTGACCGGAGAAAAAATCGCATCTATGGGAATTACCCCTATCGGTTGGTCGTCCTTTTTGTTGTCCTCGGCGGTAACATAGCCGCGTCCCCTTTCCACGGTCAGTTCCGCTTCCAGGCTGGCGCCTTCATCCAGGGTAGCAATGTGTAAATCAGGGTTTAAAATCTCTACGTCAGCGTCAGTAACAACGTTGGCACCGGTAATCTCCCTGCTTTTCTTCAAGGTCTCTATATGGATTGTTTTCGGCCCTTCGGCATGCATGCGCATGCGCAGCTGCTTTAGGTTCAAGATAATATCCGCCACGTCCTCTACCACCCCCGGAACGGTGGCAAACTCGTGATAAACCCCGCCGATATTAACCGCAGTAACAGCCGCCCCCGGCAGAGTTGAAAGCAAGGTGCGGCGCAGACTATTACCAATGGTAACTCCAAACCCCCGTTCAAACGGCTCAGCAATAAACTTGCCGTAATAATCGGTCAAGCTCTCGCGGTCACACTCCAACCTTTTGGGTTTTCGAAAACCTTTTAGATTCATGCGAGAATATCCTCCCGAGAAAAATTAAACTGTCTAAATCCCAGTAAATAACCGGTATTATTTACTGAGATTATTCATTTATGAATAGTGCTGGTTTACAAACAATACGGATAAAAAGACTATCTGGAGTACAACTCTACAATCAACTGCTCCTTAACCGGGATAGGGATGTCTTCCCTGGTTGGCAAGGCTGCCACTGTACCGGTAAAGGTGTTCTGATCCATTTCCAGCCAACTGGGCAAGGTCTGTTGCTGGGCATTCTTGATCGCATCTACAATGCAGGCCAGTTCCCGCCCCTTTTCATGGATGCTTATAGTGTCGCCACTGCTTACCCGGTAGGAAGGAATGTTTACCTTCTTCCCGTTTACCAAAAAGTAGGTGTGACGAACCAACTGACGGGCCTGGCGACGGGAAGAACTCAGGCCCAAACGATAGACTACATTATCCAGACGGGTTTCTAACAATACCAGTAAATTGGTTCCGGTAACACCCTTCTGTTTTTCCGCCCGGCGAAAGTAGCTGCGAAATTGGTTCTCAAGAACCCCATAAATGCGTTTGGCTTTTTGTTTTTCCCGCAACTGCAATCCATAATCGGATACTTTGCGTTGCCGCCGCTGGCCGTGCATACCAGGGGCATAACTATGGCGTTCAAAAGCACACCCAGCATCATAGCAGCGGGCACCTTTTAAAAACAACTTGACACCTTCACGCCGGCAGAGGCGGCAAACTGAACCCCGATACCTGGCCAAATTCAAAACCTCCTTTTTTAGACAGGATAACAGGATGAATAAGATAAAACAAAAAATCCTGTTAATCTAGTTAATTCTGTCAAAACATAATCTTGTCAAAAAACTCTTCGTCGTAAACCCGATAAGCGCAACCGAGTGTTTTTTTTGGGTTAACTCTTTTTGTATTGCCTTCGGCTTCATTTTAATTTCAGATTAGATACAGGATGTACTGGATAAATAAATTGAAAAGAAATTAAGCAATCCAGTCAATCCTGTTAATCCTGTCAAAAATTCCTTTACACCCGGCGCCGCTTGGGGGGACGGCAGCCATTGTGCGGAATAGGGGTCACATCCTTAATCGAGGTAATTTCCAAACCAACCGCTTGTAAGGAGCGAATGGCCGCTTCCCGGCCTGACCCCGGCCCCTTTACATTCACTTCAATCTGCTTCAGACCGTGTTCCATAGCTGCCCTGGCAGCAGCTTCCGCCGCCATTTGGGCGGCAAAGGGAGTCCCCTTACGGGAACCCTTAAATCCCGCACTGCCGGCACTGGCCCAAGAAATTACATCGCCGTTAGTGCTGCTGATTGTTACCAGGGTGTTGTTAAAAGTTGATTGGATATGCGCTACCCCATTGCGAATATTCTTACGTTCCTTTTTTTTAGGCTTACCTTTTTTACCTTTGTGCTGGGCCATAGTGGTTTCCCTTTTTAGAACAAAAAGTTGCTCTTGTTACTACTTCTTTTTCTTGGCGCCTACTGAGAAACGCCGCGGCCCCTTACGGGTGCGGGCGTTAGTACTGGTACGCTGCCCGCGCACCGGCAACCCCCGCCGATGCCGCATACCGCGATAAGAACCAATATCTATCAGGCGATTAATGGCATTACTGATTTCCCGCCGCAGGTCTCCTTCAACCTTATGGCTTTTTTCAATTGCGCCCCGCAGATGGCTGATTTCTTCTTCCGTCAAGTCCTTCACCCGCGTATCCTTA
>QIFF01000228.1 GCA_003230635.1 bacterium
CTATTATGACCTATAGGCAAAGAAGAACAGATGAATATCCACCGCATATAGAACAGCTTGAGGCTATTTGGGATGTATTGGAGCCTTCACCCGGCTCTGAAGCTGAGAAGATAAAGGCCAAAGTCCAGGCTATTAAAGCAAAGTACCCAAAATCAGGAGTATAAACTTATGGATATTAAGACTACTTGCCCACTGGGTTCAGAGTGTGAACAGATTAAAAACGATCAACTGCATCGCTGTAAATGGTATGTACATCTACAAGGCAAAGACCCCCAATCCGAAAAAATGATTGACCAATGGGACTGCGCTATCGCCTGGATGCCGATGCTTTTGGTTGAGAACGCCCAAACAAATCGAGGCCAGACATCTGCTTTAGAGAGTTTGCGGAATGAAGTTATAAACATCCCCCGGGCCAAGACAATTCAAGCCATCGCAAAGGGGTTTACCGGCCTGTACCGGATAGCGGAAGAAAAAAGCAGAAGATGAGAAAGTACGATACGAGGTACGTGATACGAGGTACGTGATACGCAAATTCTTTTTCGTATCTCCCTATCTCGTATCTCCTGTCTCGGTCTTTTTGGGCTGTGGGGCTGAAAATGGCGGGCATGAAGGCATATTTAGTTGATGTGAAAACCAGGGAGCGCCTGGAGTTTCAATATAACCCCAGCGAGATCGGGGATGATAAGGGGACACAATTCGCCGACATCAAAATCCCGGGGATTTCCCACCCTCGGCACCAGTACATAGCGGGAGAAAACAGACGCATAAGCTTCAAGTTGTTTTTCTTCAAAGGTGAGGTAAAGAAACAGGTGGCTTGGCTGCAATCTTTGCTCTATCCGGAGCATTCGGGCACGGTGCTCAAGTCAGCGCCCCACCGGGTGGTCTTTATCTTTGGGGAATTGTACCCGGGAATCGTCTGTATTGTGCGTAACGTCAAGGCTCGCTACTTCAATCTGTTTGACCGGGATAGCTTGGCTCCCCAGCAGGCGGAGGTGGACGTCACCTTAGAGGAGTGGGTAGAGCAGTCAATAAGCTACCAGACCATCAGAGGATAAGCCAATGTGTTCGAAAAAACATAATGGATTGAGGGAAGCACTTGATCAGAAGTTAGTTGATAATCTGTCCGAGGTCGCTGAACTTAAGGGGCAACTGAAAGCGTCCCTTCAATCGCTGAACGAACGTATCGACAGGCTGCTGGCGCTTGAGCAAAAAGTAAGCAAAAACTCAGTAGAAATAGTGAGAATTAAGACGATCTGGACGGTAGCAACGGCTTTTATAGCCCTCTTGTCCAGTTTCGCCAAGGAGTTATTTTTCACCCGCGGCAGATAAAGGAGAAAAGCCGATGATCGATTTATTGAGCGTTGCCGGTTCGTTATTTAAACCCTTCGCCGAGTTGGTGGACAATGTCCATACCAGCGATGAAGAAAGGGGCCAACTCAAGAACCAAATGCTGCTTACGCAAAACGCCTTTGCCGGCAAAGTGCTGGAATACGAGGGCAAGCTGATGGAGATGCAGTCCTCGATTATCAAGGCCGAAGCGATGGGGCATTCCTGGTTGCAGCGCTGCTGGCGGCCCCTTACCATGCTTACTTTTTTGGTTTTAATCATTCTGGACTCTTTCGGGTTACTGGCCTTCAGGTTGTCGGGTGAAGCCTGGACGCTTTTAAAGCTCGGCCTGGGAGGATACGTGGTAGGCCGCTCAGCGGAAAAGATCGTTCCCGCCCTGGCACAAGCCTTAAAGAAAAAAGACAATTGAAAGGGGTAAAAACCCATAGAGAGCTAGAAAGCGCAAGGAACAAACGCGGGGGAAGTAAATAAACCTACACTTGCTCCCAGAATAAACGGAGGATTAGGAAAATGTTCAAACGTATTGCGATCGATGTGCAACACATGGGGAAAGTGAATAAACCATTTGACAGGGGCGCAAGCCACGGTGGCTACCAGGAAGCCGATTTGGTTTTAAAGTACGCCACCCTTGCCTTCCAGGAACTCACCCGCAAGGGCTATGAAGCTTTTTTGATTACTTCCGGGACTTATGCGGAACGCCACGAGTGGATCAACCGTCACGGCATTGACCTATACTTTGCCTGCCACCTGAATGCCGGTGGCGGCAGGTATTCCCTTGTTGAATATTACTACGATGCATCTCAACGGACTCGGGCCATTGCCAAAATCATGGCCGATAACCTCAAAGCTATCCTGGGAACATCCGCCGCCAAAATCTGGGAAATAGCTAAAGATGGCCGGGGCGCAGCTTGCCTTAAAAACACCCGTCCGTCAGCGCTGTTAATTGAGCCGTTGTTTATTGATAATGAGGAGCATTTGAATATTGCGGCTGAGAAACCAGAGCTTATTGCCAAAGCAATTGTACAAAGTGTGGCGGATACAAACTAACCTCTTGTAATTAAATACAAAATTATCCACGTTTTTCTTCACTTTTCGCTTGACTTTCCCTCCAAAGCACGGTAACTGTTTGGGCTACCATCGGCCACGCGAGTAAATCCGATATTCCCCGTCGGCAGCGGACTGGCAAGGCTCCGAGAAACTGCTGCCCCTGTGCCGTGCCGAGGCGCAACAACAGC
>QIFF01000212.1 GCA_003230635.1 bacterium
CAAAGAAAATCCCGTCATGAAGGTTTTGAAGAAAATTTATCTGCCTGTTCTTAAATTTGCTCTGGATCAAAAAGTCCTGGTTGTCGGTATACTGCTGGCTGGTTTTGCCGGTACTGGTTATTTGTTTGCCACAATCGGGACGGAGTTTATGCCTATTCTCCAGGAAGGGGATATGACTATCCAGGTGTTGCGCCTGCCCAGCACTTCATTGCAAGAGTCGATTGCCATTGAAAAGGAATTTCAAAAACTGATTCTCAAAATTCCGGAAGTCAAAAGGGTTGTTTCAAAGATAGGGCGGGCGGAAATCGCCTCCGACCCCATGGGGCCCAATATCAGCGATCCTATCATTACCCTAAAGCCTCGAGATCAATGGCGGGCGGGAATGACCAAGGAGAAACTGATCGCCCAGATGCGTAAGGAGTTGGAAAAACTTCCCGGCCTGGCCTTTAACTTTACCCAGCCTATCGCCCTGCGGGTGGATGAGCTTATTTCCGGAGTAAAATCGCAATTAGCGGTTAAAATTTTTGGGGATAACCTGGAAACCTTGATTGAGCTGGCTGAAAAGATAGAACATACACTCAAGGAAGTTCCGGGGGCCAGGGATGTCAAAGCCGAACTGGTCAGCGGCACCAGCTTTTTGCAGATAGATATCGACCGCCACAAAATCGCCCGCTATGGAATTAATGTCAGGGATGTCCAGGAGACGGTGGAAACGGCTATCGGGGGTAAAATCGCTACCGAGGTCTTTGAGGGGCAGAAACGATTTGCGGTAACCATCAGGTTTATAGAACATAAACGCGACAGCCTGCATGAAATTGAAAACTTATTGGTGAGCGCTCCTACAGGGGCGCGTATTCCCCTGAAGCAGCTGGCTGCGATTTCTCTGGAAAGCGGCTATAATCAAATCAGCCGGGAACACAGCCGGCGCCGGGTAGTGGTGCAGTGTAACGTATCCGGGCGCGATATGGGAGGATTCGTAGCAGAAGGAAAACGGCGGATAAAAGAAAATGTTTCCCTGCCTCCGGGTTACTACACTATCTGGGGAGGACAATTTGAAAACCAGGAACGCGCCAACCGCAAGCTGATGATTGTGGTTCCCATTGCCCTGGGACTTATCCTGCTGCTGCTTTTTTCCAGCCTCAATTCAGTTCGCCAGACCCTGCTCATTTGCATCACTATCCCTATGGCGTTAATAGGCGGAATCAGCGGGCTGTATTTTGCCGGACTTAATTTAAGCGTACCTTCCTCAATAGGGTTTATTGCCCTGATGGGAATAGCGATAGAAGACGGGCTGGTGATGGTAAGTTGTTTTAACCAGCTTCGCAAAGAGGGTATGCCCTTAAAAGAGGCTTTAATCAAGGGCGGCGAGTTACGTCTGCGCCCTGTATTGATTACCAGTGTAACCACCGGCCTGGGCTTGATTCCCCTGCTGCTGGCGACGGGGCCGGGAGCGGAAATCCAACGGCCCCTGGCAATGGTGGTAACCGGGGGGATAGTTGCCTCCACCCTGCTTACTTTAATTGTTTTGCCTGTTCTTTACTTGGTGGTTGAAAAGAAAGGAGAATATCAGTATGAAAGAAATTAAGGCCTATGTCCGCCCCTTTATGTTAAACAAAGTGACTGAAGCCCTGAAGGCCATTCCCGTCAGGGGAATGAGCGTAACCAGGGTATCGGGTTTCGGCAAAGAGAAGGACGAATTACACCCCTATGTAGAGGAATTAACCGATTTTACCCCCAAGGCAAAGCTTGAGATTGTCTGCCGGGATGAGGAGGTGGAACAAATAGTAGAGACCATAAAAAAGGCCGGCTCTACCGGCAGGCGGGGCGACGGGATGATATTTATCTCCAGCATAGATGAGGCCATCAGTATACATAGTTGCGACAGGGGCGAGGAGGCTATTTGATAGCGAATTGGCATGAGGTCTAGTATAACGTTTCAGTAAAAAGCGTACATTTAAATGTCATTGCGAACGAAGTGAAGCAATCTAGAATACCCTGGAAAAACAAGAGATTGCTTCGTCGTTTCACTCCTCGCAACGACACAATTGTTTGGCAACATTTTATTGAAACGCTCCACTAGAGCGCCGGAGGGGGACCCTTTCAAATGATAGAAAAGATAATCGCTTTTGCCTTAAAACAGCGTCTCTTGACCATAATATTTACTCTTTTGTTAATTGTCTGGGGGATCATTTCTTTCAATGACCTGCCCATTGATGCCTTTCCGGACGTAACTAACATTCAGGTGCAGGTCATCAGCGAGGCCCCGGGCTGGGCTCCGGTGGAAGTGGAAAAACAGGTTACCTTTCCTATAGAAATTCTCATGAACGGCCTGCCGGATATCACCGAGGTACGTTCCCTTTCCAAGTTCGGCCTTTCGGTGATTACCATCGTATTTGAAGATAAGGTAGATATTTACTTCGCCCGCCAACTGGTGCTGGAGCGCCTGATCCAGGCCAAAGAACAACTCCCCGCAGGGGTGGAAACCTCCTTGGGCCCGATTTCTACCGGCCTGGGGGAGATTTATCAATATACAGTTGAGGGAGGGGGAAAGAGCCTGACC
>QIFF01000145.1 GCA_003230635.1 bacterium
TTAGGGCCTTCCTGGTCATAATATCAAACCTCCTTTTGTATTTGGCTTGTCACTTACAAGCTTAGCCACTGTAGGAAAAAACAATTTGATTCGGCAACTGTAGCAAAACATAGTTTGATTTGGCAAAAATAGTCTCCTAAACTGGTGTTGAGACTGGCAGGTATTCCTTCTCAGGAAACCTTAATATAGTTGGCTCTACCACAAAAGTCAAGAAAAAAATTGCCTTCCAGCAAGAAAAAATTACACTCCAAATCCACTTACCGTTGGAGCAGGCCAATTACATATTGTTTTCCTTGACTAAATACCACTCTTGCTAGTTAGCCACCATTTTAGCCTTGTAATAAAACAGCGTTCTAATAACGCCCCTGAAAGTAGTCTTCCAAGATTTGGCGATGGTCAAAAGCAATTTCTTCAGGCAGATTATGGCGGGTAAAAACAACAGCTTGGCGCGCATCATCCGCCCCTTGAGGCTGCCCTTGAGCACAAGCAATAAATACAGTAGAAATATTATGCTGGTGCTGGCGGGGGTCACGCGCCGGGTCGGAATAGGAATGGAACTGGCGAATCAACTCAACCTCCAGGCAGGTCTCTTCTTTCGCCTCACGGACAGCCGCCCCCTCAAGCGTCTCCCCATAATCCACATAGCCGCCGGGCAGCGCCCAACCGGGGGGGCGATTTTTACGCTCAATCAAAACCACGCCCTTTTGGCCGTCATCTCCCAAACACTCAATGATTATATCCACCGTGGGCGTAGGATTGTGGTATTTCATAATTGATGATTAATAGTCGGTTGGTAGGTGCAGTAAGGCTCTTCCGCCAGGTAATCGTCATACCTGGCATAAGCCCTTGCCCGGCAGCCGGCACAAATCTTGCGATACTCGCAGCGCCCGCATTTGCCCTTTAACAGATCGGGATCGCGCAGGTCTTGAAAAACCTTGGCCGTAGCCCAGATTTCAGAAAACGGCTGCCGGCGGACATTCCCCGCCCAGGCGGGCAGATAACCACAGGGAGCAACATCCCCCTTATAGGAAATAAAGCAAAACCCCGAGCCGCCCAGACAACCCTTGGTCATAGCTTCCAAACCGTGGGTCTGGGGAGTAATCTTAATCCCTTCCGCCTTGGCCCGCTGGCGCATAATGCGAAAATAATGGGGGGCACAGGTGGCTTTCAGATTGATATTCTTAAGCTCTTTTTGCTTATCATAAAACCAGTTCAAGACCTTTTCATAATCCTGGGGGGAAATCTCATCCCCCTCAATCTCCTTACCCCGCCCGGTAGGCACCAACAAAAAGATATGAATGCCCGCCGCCCCCAGCTTAATTCCCAAATCGGTAATGGCCGGGATTTCCGCCAAATTGCGGCGGGTAATAGTAGTATTGATTTGAAAACTCAAATCAGCACCCTTTAAGTACTCAATCCCCTGCAGCGCCTTTTCAAAAGCACCGCTCAAGCCGCGAAAAGCATCGTGAGTCTCAGCAGTAGCTCCATCCACACTGATACTTACCCGTTGGATACCACAATCTTTAAGCTTCTGAGCCACCTCAGGAGTCAAGAGAGTCCCATTGGTAGCCAAAACCACCCGTAAGCCTTTATCAGTCCCATACTGAGCTATTTTATACACATCCTGGCGCATCAGGGGCTCCCCCCCGCTCAAGATTAAGACCGGCTTGGAAAAGGATGCTATATTGTCGATTAACTGCAAACCTTCCTGAAGACTTAACTCTTCCGTAGCCCGATCCCGGGTAGCCGACCCACGGCAATGAACACAACCCAGGTTGCAGGAACGCGTCAACTCCCAGGCAATCAAGCGGGGCACAGGCGGCCCTGCCTTTTTGTAGTTGCCTGATTCATCAGGCTTTAAGTTATGGGGATGAGGATGCACTAAAATACTCCTATCTTTTTTGCAAAACCCGGGCGGCATCCTTGGCGAAATAGGTCAGGATCATATCGGCCCCGGCGCGTTTTATGCTAGTCAATATTTCCATCATTACCTTTTCTTCGTCTATCCAGCCCTTGGCCGCCGCCGCCTTGACCATGGAATACTCACCGCTGACGTTGTAGGCCGCCACCGGCAGGTCAAACTCTTCTTTAACCCGGTAAATAATATCCAGATAAGACAGGGCCGGTTTGACCATCACAATATCCGCTCCCTCTTCCACGTCCAGCTCTACCTCGCGAACCGCCTCCCGGGCATTGGCCGGATCCATCTGGTGGGAACGGCGGTCGCCAAACTCGGGTGCAGACAAAGCCGCTTCCCGAAAGGGGCCGTAAAAGCTGGAGGCGTATTTGGCGGCATAAGACATAATCGGGGTATTAGTAAAACCCTTCTCTTCCAGGATCTGGCGAATCACATCCACCCGCCCGTCCATCATATCCGAGGGGGCCACCATATCCGCCCCGGCCTCCACATGGGAAAGAGCAGCCTGCGCCAGCAGGGGCAAGGTGGCATCGTTATCAATATGTCCTTGCTTGCTAAGCATCCCGCAATGCCCATGGCTGGTGTACTCACACAGGCAGACATCGGTAATCAGCACCAAATCCAGTTTGGCCTTTTTCAGCGCCCGCAACGCCTGCTGGACAATTCCTTTTTCGGCATAAGCCTCCGAGCCGACCTCATCCTTTTTGGCGGGAATACCAAAAAGCAAAATGGCGGGAATTCCCAGGGCCGCTACCTCACGGGCTTCCTCCACCAGGCTATCCACCGAAAAGTGGAAATTACCCGGCATGGAAGAAATTTCCTTCTTTACCTGCTTGCCGTGGGTAACAAACAAGGGATAGATCAGATTATCTACCGACAATCTGGTCTCCCGCACCATGCGCCTTAAATTCTTCGTCTCCCGCATCCGCCGCGGGCGATAAGCTGGGAAAAACATGGTATTAACCCCTCTTTAGGTTATATAGCACCTTATAGTTTACCTCTCTTTTTAGCCAACATTATTTCAGCATGGATTTCCTCTATTTTTTTGTTCCCCCAAAATTTTTTGATTTTA
>QIFF01000206.1 GCA_003230635.1 bacterium
CTTTGGGGATGAGGTAGAAACAATAATTACCGACCGGCGCTACGGCTTTATTGAGGGCGCCTATCACGAGTCAACCCGGATTAGCCCCAGCGAGCGGGTTCAGGCCTCGGACATGATTGACAAGGTACTGACCCACCGGGTTTTCAGCCTGCCAATCTTCTTTGCCCTGATGTGGCTGGTTTATCAACTGACCTTTATGGTTGGTGAAGCCCCTACCAGATGGATAGAAATGGGAATAGGCTGGCTGGGGACAAATCTGGGGCAACTCCTGCCGGAAAGTCTTTTCAAATCCCTGCTGATTGATGGAATCGTCGCCGGGGTGGGCAATGTCCTTATCCTATTACCTCCAATCATGATGCTATTTCTGGCGATTGCCATTCTGGAGGATAGCGGCTATATGGCGCGGGTGGCCTTCATCATGGATAAAATCATGCACAAAATGGGGCTGCACGGCAAGTCGGTTATTCCCATGATTATGGGTTTCGGCTGCGGGGTGCCGGCCATCATGGCCACCAGGACCCTGGCCTCACGTAAGGATCGCCTGATCACCATGCTGATTATCCCCTTAATGAGCTGTAGCGCCCGTCTGCCGGTTTATGCTATGCTGATTGGGGCCTTCTTTGAAAACAGGCAGGCAGGCAACGTGCTTTTTTCCATCTATCTACTGGGCATGGCTATGGCCGTGCTCATGGCGCGCCTTTTCCGCCACTTTCTGTTTCCAGGGCCTTCCGCCCCCTTTGTAATGGAGCTGCCCCCTTACCGCCTGCCCACCTTAAACGGGCTGGCTATTCACATGTGGGAGCGGGTGCGTATTTATGTCAAGAAGGCCGGCACCCTGATTCTCTCCGCCTCGGTGATAATTTGGCTGATGGGCAAATTCCCCCAAGACCAACAAATTATTCAAGAATACGCAGCCCAGCGCAATCAAGTGGAAGCCACCTTCAACCATCAACTGCAACAAATCCCTCCGCAGAAGGAAGCATATCAAAACCTGCTCCAGGATCAGCAAACCAAGTTGCAAGCCCTGGAAAAACAAGAAGCCTTAGACCTCAGCAGCCACACCATAGCCGGCTATATAGGCCGGGGGCTGGTGCCCTTGCTGCGACCCCTGGGTCTGGGAGAATGGAAGATAGGCATGGCTTTGTTTAGCGGTTTTGTAGCCAAAGAGGTGGTGGTTTCCACCTTCGGCACCCTTTACCAATTGGGCGAGGTGGGAGAAGATTCACTGTCTCTGCGCCAGGCCATTCGGCAAGACCCCGTTTTTACTCCCCTGAGCGCTTATAGCCTGATGGTCTTTATCCTCCTTTACGTACCCTGTATGTCCACGGTTGCAGTTCTGAAGCGGGAAAGCGGCGGTTGGGGCTGGCCGCTTTTCCTCATTGTCTATACCACCACCCTGGCCTGGGTGGTATCCTTCCTGTTTTATCAGGGGGGATTGTTGTTGGGGTTGTAGGAGCGGCATCTTGCCGCGAATTCGTGGCTGGAAGCCACTCCTGCACCTGTTGTATCGGGAAATTGTTTTCCCGACACCTTGTGTATCGGGATTACAAAATCCCGATACAACATCGCGCCTGGAAGGCGCTCCTACAGGTATTCAAATGGATTATTTGTTAGTATCATTAATAGTTATTCCAGCGCTGTTTTTCATCGGCAAACGTATTTTGCGCACGCTGGGGAACAAGCAGCCGGCTTGCTGTGAGGACAAGCCATCCTCTTGCGCCTGTGAAGGCTGCGGGAGCTTAGAATCCACCCCTTTGGGTAATGAGTCCTCGGCGGACACTTCCCCGCTCTCTTCCGGCTGGTGGAATAAAGGCTCCCTGCGGGTAGCGTTCACCGGCAGCCTGGCGCTAATTTGCACCATTTTAGAATTGGAGCTTTTCCCCCACCCCCCCCTGGCAACGAACATTCTGGGGGCAATGGCGGTACTCATCGGGGGCTATCCCTTAGCCTGCAACGCTTACCGGGGGCTGAAGAAAAAAACTCTCAATGTGGACGCCCTGGTAATTATCGCCGCCGGGGCCGCCCTGGGACTGGGTGAATTTCTGGAGGCCGCCACCGTTATTTTCATCCTCCTGCTGGGGGAGCAACTGGAAACCTATACCGTGGCCAAGGCCCAAACCGCAGTCAAGGGGCTGGCACAATTACTGCCGAACCAGGTGCGCATCCGGGAGGGTGAGAACGAAGAACGGCTGGTTTCCCTGTCTGAAATAGAAAAAGGGATGATTCTGATTGTCAAGCCCGGAGAGCGAATCGCCGTAGACGGGAAGGTGCTGGCCGGTAACAGCGCCGTTGATCAAGCACCCATTACCGGAGAGGCCATGCCGGTAGAAAAAGGCCCCGGCAGCAAGGTTTATTCGGGCAGCCTGAACCTGGACGGCGCCCTGCAAGTGCAAGCCACCCGCGTGGGCTCCCAGACCACCGTAGCCCATATCAAGCGCTTGATTGAAGAAGCCAAGCGGGAAAAGGCCCCCATCCAGCGCCTGGTTGACCGCTACGCCAACTGGTTTGTGCCCGGCATACTTAGCATCGCCCTGGCTGTTTTTCTCCTCAGCGGC
>QIFF01000243.1 GCA_003230635.1 bacterium
TTTTTCAGGGCGCCTTCAAAATGGCGGACGAGGTGTTACTGCATGCGGTTCAGGGGATTGCGGAGGTAATTACCCAGCCGGGTCTGATTAACGTGGATTTTTCCGATGTGCGTTCGGTGATGTGCGAGCGCGGCCCGGTGCTGATGGGAATTGGGGTAGGCAGGGGTGAGTTTGCGGCCAAGGATGCGGTCAATAACGCTATTTGCAGTCCCCTGCTGGAGGATACAGCGGCCCGGATTGACGGGGCCAAAGGGGTGCTGCTGAATATTACCGGCGGCCAGGGACTCAGCCTTCATCAGGTGCATGAGGCCGCTTCCGTTATTTGTGATGCGGTGCATGAGGATGCCAATATTATCTTCGGTGCGGTGCATAATGAGCGCATGGCGGATGAGGTGCGGATTACCATTATTGCCACCGGTCTGGGGCAGGAGCCGGCGGTCAAGAAAGATGAACTTAAGATTGCCTTTGATTTATTGGAGTATAGAAAGAAAAACTCCGCCGCCTCGGGTGCGGGCCGGGGGAGATTAAAGCTAAGGCAGAACGATGACCGGGATATACCGGCCTTTATCCGCTACCAGGCTGATTGATGCAACCGTGTTAGCCGCTGCCAGGAGAGAGTTTAGAACCCGCTTGGAGAAGATTTCCCTCCAGGCTATAGGTGGTCTGCCGCTTGCCCTGGTGGGCCTTGAGGGCCAGCTCAATCAGGCGCTCAATCAACTGGCTGAAGCTGATGCCCTGCGCCTCCCAGAGGTAATAAGCAAACGAGCCGGGAATGGTATTGATTTCGTTAATATACGGCTCTTGAGTGTCCTTGTTGAGCAGGAAATCCACCCGCGCCACTCCCCTGCCGGCCAGCGCACGAAAGGCTTGGCAGGCCATATCTTGTAACCGCTTACTCAATTCTTCACTAATCGGAGCGGGAATTTTGCGTTGTGTTCCGGCCATTCCCTGATCACTCCCCCCCCGCAGGTATTTATCCTCATAAGTCAGAAATTCTTGGCCGCTCATGGGCTGCTCACACACCGAAGCCTGCGCCTGCTCCTCATCCCCCAGCACGGCGCAGTTGATTTCCAGGCAATCGCCCAGCGCCTTTTCCACCAATAAGCGCCGGCTATAAGTACCGGCCACGTCCAGGGCAAAACACAAGTCGTCCCGGTTATTGGCCCTGCCAATCCCTATACTGGAACCCAAATCAGCCGGCTTGACGAACACGGGATAGCCCAAGCTGGATTCTATCGCCTTCATTACCCCCTCCGCCTCTACCTCCCATTGCCGGCGGGGAAACCAGAGGTAATCCAGCACCGGCAGGTCGGCCTCCTTGAGCGCTGCCTTCATGGCAATCTTATCCATTCCCAGGGCCGAACCCAGCACCCCGGCCCCGACATAAGCAATGTCGGCCAGCTCCAGCAGCCCCTGCAGACTGCCGTCCTCGCCGTGGGTGCCGTGCAGGGCGGGAATCACCACCTCCAACTGCTCCTGCCAACCCTTTTTGAAAAGCCCTCCCCCGGACAGACCCACCAGATTATACCGGGTGGGATACGGCAGCAAGCAAACCCTCTTTAAAGCGGCGGGCAGTTTGGCCAAATTTTTAAAAGTATCCAGCTTCCACAAGGCCTCCCCGCTAAACCACTCCCCCTGCTTGCTGATATAAATCGGCAGCACCCGGTATTTTTCCCGGTCTATATTCTCCAGCAATTGATGGGCGGTAATAATGGAAACCTCATGCTCCACCGAACGCCCGCCAAAGATTACCCCCACGCTTATTTTCACCGCATAAACCCCCAGGGAATTTTTATTGACAAAACCACTGATTTGCCTATATCATTAAACTGATTATAGCAAGACTTTTGGGAAATTACAAACCGATTAGGCTGGAACTGAGACTCGGGCAGATAAAATTGAAACCAACACTTTACCTGGAAACCACAGTACCAAGCTATTATACAGCATTAGCCAGCAGGGATATTATAGTCCTTGCCCACCAGGAAATTACCCGTGAGTGGTGGGACACATACCTTCCCCGGTATGAGGTTTTTGTTTCAGAACTCGTGATTCAAGAGGCAGTGTGCGGTGATTCAGAGGCTGCCAAGCGTCGGATGAAGGCCATTACTTTGTTTCCCGTGCTAGAAATTACCCCTGAGGCAGAGAGGTTAGCGGAAGTTTATCTGCATGATATTCCCATATTCAAAAAGGCTATTCGGGACGCTCTCCATTTGGCCATTGCCTCAGTACATGGCATGGATTATCTGGTGACCTGGAACTGTACTCATATCGCCCGGGGAGAGGTCAAAAAGGCTTTGGAACAGGTTAATGAGTTGGAGGGGATTGCCACTCCAACCATATGCACGCCAGAGGAATTAATGGGAGGTTAAATATAATGTGGAAAGACCCGATTGTGGAAGAGGTGCGAAATACGGGAGTTAAACTGGCCCAAGAGGCAGGTAATGATTTGCATCAATTTTGCCAGAATTTACGGACAAAGCAGAAAGAACACGCAGAGCGCTTGGCGCACAGAAAACCCCGACCCCGCTTAAAAGCAACTGGAACCAAT
>QIFF01000305.1 GCA_003230635.1 bacterium
GGAAAATGGCGGCGGTAGGCCAGGTTGGCATCCAGGCCCCAGAAGACCTTGACCACCTTGAGGGTGGCCTGCACCACCGGGTCGGACATATCCCCGCCCGGGGGGGAAACGGCCCCAATCACGCTGATTGAGCCTTTTCTATCATCACTGCCCAAGGTTGTCACCAATCCGGCGCGCTCGTAAAAATCGGCGATTTTGGTGGCCAGGTAAGCCGGGTAGCCCTCCTCACCGGGCATTTCTTCCAGCCGCCCGGACATCTCGCGCAGCGCCTCGGCCCAGCGGGAGGTGGAGTCGGCCATCAGGGCCACATCGTAACCCATGTCGCGGTAGTATTCGGCCAGGGTGATGCCGGTATAAATGGAGGCCTCACGGGCCGCCACCGGCATGTTGGAGGTGTTGGCAATCAGCACGGTGCGTTTCATCAGGGATTCGCCGGTACGCGGGTCCTTGATTTCGGGCAGTTCAATCAAAACATCGGTCATTTCATTGCCACGCTCCCCACAGCCGATATAAACAACTATATCGGCATCAGCCCACTTGGCTAACTGGTGCTGTACCACGGTCTTGCCGGAGCCGAAGGGGCCGGGGACACAGGCGGTTCCCCCCTTCGCCAGGGGAAAAAGGGTGTCAATAATCCGCTGCCCGGTACTTAACGGCTCACAGGGGGGAAGTTTTTCCTTGCAAGGCCGCCCCAGGCGCACCGGCCACTTTTGCAGCATACAGATTTCTTCTTCCCCGTCTTTGGTCTTGATATTGGCAATGGTTTCGGTAATCGTGAATTCGCCGCTGTTAATTTTTGTTATTTCTCCCTCAATCCCGGGAGGCAGCATAACCTTGTGGGTAATAACTACGGTTTCGGGCACCGTTCCCAGTATATCCCCGCCTACCACCTTATCTCCCACCTTGACCTGGGGGGTAAATTCCCACTTGCGCTTGCGATTCAGGCTGGGAACGGATATTCCCCGGGTAATTAAATCACCCGCTTCGGCATAAATCAGCTCCAGGGGACGCTGAATCCCGTCATAGATGCTTTCCAACAGCCCCGGGCCCAACTCCACGCTCAAGGGTACACCGGTAGTTACCACCGGGTCTCCGGGGCCGATGCCGCCGGTTTCCTCATAAACCTGAATGGAAGCGGCCTCCCCCTTGATTTCCACGATTTCACCAATCAGTTCCTCGTGGCCCACCTTGACCACATCGTACATCTTGGCGTCCTGCATACCGTCGGCTACCACCAGCGGGCCGGCTACTTTAACTATTTTTCCTGCCTGCATAAGCTTACCTCGTTTAAAAGAAAGTGATGAGGGCTGAGGGCTGAGGGTTGAGGACTGAGTAAAACACTCAGCACTCATCACTCAGCGCTATCTTTGAAGATGGCCATTCCCAGGGCCTTCTCCACCATGTTTTTAATTTTATTCATGCCCAAACCCTGGCTGCCGCCGGGGCCGGGGATAATCACAATACTGGGTAAAGTGCTGGTACGCTCAATCTCGCTGATTTGTAAAGTTAGCTCCCGGGCAAAGCGCTCGCTGATAAAAACCGCCGCATAATCTTCAATCGCCAGTTTGCGCAGGGTGGCTTCCGCCTCGGGGACATCTTTAACCGGAAAGACGTTCACGCCCAGGGCCTTGAAACCCAGAATTGCATCCCGTTCTCCCAAAACAGCCATCTTAGACATAAAGTTTCCTCACCCGCTTACTGATTTCCGGCTTGGCAAGCTGATTCAGTTTACCCACCAGGATGATGCGCAGAACCTTGACCTCGTTTTCCTTGGCCAAAAGATAGGCAAAAAGCGGTTCCACTCCCATAGCAACCAGGCGTGTTTGCTTTAGAAATTCAATTTCGTAGTCATCAACCAGCTTTTCCCAGGAGGAAAAGGAGCCTTCTCTCTGGTAAGCCTGCACCCCCTCTTGCAAAAGGTCTGCGTAAGGGCTGGCGGCGAAGCGGGAGGACAACTCCTCTAAATCCCCCTCATAGGCGGCAAGCAACTGCTCCCTGGGCACAAAACCGTGATCCAGCAGGGCGCGCTCCAGGGTACGCTTATGCGCCGCTTGCTGTTTGCAACGCATGAGGGCGGTCAGGTTAAGGCAGTCTATGCGCATGCGCAGCCAGGCTTGGGCAAAAAGGTTCCCGCTGGCTTGCAGTTGCCGGTGAAGATAGGCGTAAAGGGCCTGATCCCAAAGCATATCCCGCAGGCGCAGGTCTTCTTCTTCCTCCAGCTTGGCCTGCACCTCACGCACCACCTGAAGGAGGTCTGCCGGGATTGACTCGCTCTGCCCCGCACCTTCCCCGGCCAGGATTTGCTCCCATTCCTTGAGCGGGTAAAGCCCCAGCTCGCTCAGGGCCAGGTCGGCCTCTTCTCCCAGAAATTGGCCCTTGGACAACGCCTTACAGTTGTGAAAATCATGGCGCAAAGCCAGCAGGTTAAGCACCTGCCGATCCGGGTCCAGGCTAAAGATCAGGTCATAGACCCTTTTCAATTCCAGGTTTAATAAAGCCTCAAACTCGTGCGGATCCTTTAACTGGCCCAGGTGCTCCTCATAATCCGG
>QIFF01000189.1 GCA_003230635.1 bacterium
CGGGGTATGCTTTTTGCCAAGGCGGAAATTGAACAAATCCAGCCCCACTCCCTGCAAGCCTCTCTCTGGGGGGAGCCTTACAATCCAAGCCACCATATAATTAAGCGAGAAGTAAAGGCCATCACCTACCACCAGTTGAGCCTGAAGCAAGACGAACAAGGGCAGTGGCACCTGCGGGTGATTGTGGATATTTAAAAGATGGAACCACAGAGTGCACAGAGAAATTCTCTGTGTTCTCCAAAAGACTAACCACAGGTGCACCCCGATAAACACTGATTAAAAAGGATACAGAAGTCGGGAGTCAAAAGAATAAAATGCCAAGATTTTTTATTCTGCCTCCTGTCTCCTGGTTTTTTATTATCTGAGCTCATCTGAGTTCATCGCTGGTTAAATTATAGAGAGGACACAGAGGGAAGAGAATAAAATCCCTTTGCCATTATCCCCTCTGTGTTCTCTGTGGTTAGGTTTTGATAATGATGAGTATCCCGCTTAAAAAAATAGACGCTTACCGCTGGGAATTGCCCCAGGATTACCAGCCGGGGATGCGGGTGCCGGGGCGGATTTACGCCGACGAGCGCTTGATGGCGGCCATTGTGCGCGATAACTCCTTCAGGCAGGTGGCTAATGCCGCTACCCTACCCGGGATTGTCGGCGCCTCCCTGGCCATGCCTGATATTCACTACGGCTACGGCCTGCCCATCGGGGGGGTAGTGGCAACGGATGTGCAGACGGGCATCATTTCTCCCGGGGCTACCGGTTATGACATCAACTGCGGGGTGCGCCTGATCGGCACCAACCTGACCCGCCGGGACTTGCCCCCGGAAAAGCTAAAATCCCTGGTGGATGCTCTCTTTGCTCAGATTCCTACCGGGGTAGGCTCACAGGGCAAGCTCAAGCTCTCGCCCCAGCAAGGCCGGCAGGTATTGGCCCAGGGGGCGGCCTGGGTGGTTAAACAGGGCTTTGGCCGGCCCGAAGACCTGGAGCACACCGAAGCCGAGGGCTGTTTGCAGGGAGCGGATCCGCAGGCAGTGAGCCAGCGCGCCTGCGAGCGGGGGGCGCGCCAGTTGGGCACCCTGGGTTCGGGAAACCATTTTTTGGAAATTCAGTACGTGGACGAGGTTTATGACCCGCAAGCCGCCGGGGTTTTAGGGCTGGAGAAAGATCGCTTGACCATCATGATTCATACCGGCTCACGCGGCCTGGGGCATCAGGTTTGCACCGACTACCTGGTCCTGATGGGGCAGGCGGTGCGCAAGTATGGGATTGAGTTGCCCGACCGCCAGTTGGCCTGCGCCCCCTTTAGCTCCCCGGAGGGGCAGCAGTATTTGGCCGCCATGCGGGCGGCGGCAAATTACGCCTGGGCCAACCGTCAATACCTAATGTATTGGACGCAAGAAGTATTGGAAAAGACGCTAAAAATTTCACCCCGGGAGCTGGGATTTTCCCTGATTTATGACCTGGCGCATAATATTGTCAAGGTAGAGGAATATGTGGTTGGAGGCAAAAAGATGACCCTGGCAGTCCACCGCAAGGGCGCTACCCGCGCCTTTCCCCCCGGGCATTCGGAGACCCCGGCAATTTACCGCTCCATCGGCCAGCCGGTGCTGGTCCCGGGTGATATGGGGCGCTGTTCTTATGTGCTTTTGGGATCGGATAAGGCCATGCAGGAAACCTTCGGCTCTACCTGTCATGGAGCAGGTCGTATGTTAAGCCGTAAGGCGGCGGTCAGACAGAGCAAGGGGCGCTCGCTGGCCCGCGAGCTGGCTGATAAGGGAATAATTGTGCGCTCCAGCGGACGCAATACTTTGCAAGAAGAAATGCCCGAGGCTTATAAGGATGTCAATCAGGTGGTAGAGGTGGTGCACCAGGCGGGAATTTCGGCGAAGGTTGCCCGGCTGCGTCCGATGGGGGTGATTAAGGGCTGACGACCTGTCATTCCTGCGAAAGCAGGAATCCATTGTATAAAGAGGTTTAACGCTTGGAAAATTGAAAGCGGGCTCTGGCGCCCTTTTGGCCGTATTTCTTTCTTTCCTTCTGGCGGGGGTCGCGGGTAAGGAAACCGGCTTTTTTAAGACGGGAACGCCACTCGGGATTAATCGTCTCCAGGGTGCGGGTAATACCGTGCTTGATTGCTCCCGCCTGGCCGCTGCTCCCGCCGCCCCTTACATTAACCATTATATCGTATTTATTTAAGGTGTCTGTCAATTGCAAGGGCTGCCGGATAATCATCTTTAAGGTCGCCCGGCCGAAGTAATCTTCCACATTTTGTTTATTGACAATAATCTTGCCTTCTCCCGGTTTCATCCGAACCCGGGCCACAGCATTTTTTCTCCTGCCGGTAGCACGATAGACTTCCGTTGCCATTTTCTCTCCCTAATGGATTTCGAGGGGTTGAGGGGCTTGCGCCTCATGCGGGTGTTCCGCCCCCGGATAAACCTTCAGCTTGCTGAGCATCTGCCTGCCCAGGCTGTTCTTGGGAAGCATGCCCTTGACCGCCATGCGAATCACCCGTTCCGGCTTATCCTGCAAGAGCTTATCCACAGTGG
>QIFF01000187.1 GCA_003230635.1 bacterium
GGCCCCTTTTGTGAAGCAACACCATTATGCGAAAAAATGGGGGGAACTACCCTAAAAATTTGTATTGACAAACTTAACCTGGAAAGATAGTATTATAATCACAGAAAGGAGAATTGTCCATGGCCTCGGAAAAAGTGCTCGTTCTAAGTGATGCTGATTTTGAAGAAGAGGTTTTAGCTTCCCAGGTTCCGGTGCTGGTTGATTTTTGGGCCGAGTGGTGCGGCCCCTGCCGTATGGTAGGACCCATCCTGGATAAGTTAGCTGAGGAGTATGACGGGCGGATTAGGTTCACTAAATTGAATGTGGACGAAAACCGCCAGACCGCTGCCCAATACGGCATCCGCAGTATTCCTACCATGATGATTTTCAAGGACGGTCAGGTTAATGACCAAATTGTAGGAGCCCTGTCAGAAGACAAACTGCGTCAGCGCCTGGACGCAGCGCTGTAGGGGTTGTCCCTGCAACGCCCCCTAGCTCCCAGTTCCCCCATGTATTCCCCGACACTAGATGAATTCTTAAAGCTGGCTCAAGCGGGAAGGGTTATCCCTGTCTATCGGGAGATCCTGGCCGATATGGATACCCCTGTCTCCGCCCTGCGCAAAATCGACAGCGGCAAGTACTCTTTTTTGCTGGAAAGTGTACAGGGGGGGGAGAAATGGGCGCGTTATTCCTTTCTGGGCGGCGAGCCGGCCCTGGTGGTTAAATGCAAGGGACAACAGGTAGAGCTGATTAAAAACGGGCGGACGGAAAAGAAGATCGTCAGCGCCCCCCTGGCCTACTTAAAAGACTTGCTGGCGGCTTACCAGCCGGTGCCGGTAGCCGGGCTGCCCCGCTTTTGGGGCGGGCTGGTGGGCTATCTGTCCTATGACCTGGTGCGCTGTTTTGAGAAACTTCCCGTAGAGACCGAAGATGACCTGGAACTGCCCGAGGCGGTCTTCTTGCTCACCGATACCTTGCTGATTTTTGATAACGTCAACTTGAAAATCAAGGTGGTCGCCAACGTTTTTCTTGATGAAGGGGTTGAACCAGAGGCCGCTTACCGCCGGGCGCAGCAGCGCATTGATGAGCTGATCGCCCGCCTGCAAGAGCCAATTTCCCACGCCCCCCTGGGGGAACCTGCTGCGGCTGATTTGGATTTCAAGGCCAATATGGGGCAGGAAGATTTTGAGCGCATCGTGCGCCGGGCCAAGCAATATATCCGCGCCGGCGACATCTTTCAAGTGGTGCTGGCGCAACGCTTTCAAGCCAAGGCTCCTGAGGAAGTTTTTAATCTTTACCGCGCCCTGCGCACCATCAATCCCTCTCCCTATATGTTTTACCTGAAGCTGGACGGGATTCACTTGATCGGGGCCTCGCCGGAGGTACTGGTGCGCCTGGAAGAGGGGCAAATCCAGTTGCGCCCGATTGCCGGCACCCGCCCCAGGGGAAAGGATGAGGCCGAGGATGAGGCCCTGGCCCAGGATTTACTCCAGGATGCCAAGGAGCGGGCCGAGCATTTGATGCTGGTGGACTTGGGGCGCAACGACGTGGGTAGAATTGCCGAAACAGGCAGTGTAGAAGTCAACGAGTTTATGACAGTGGAGCGCTACTCGCATGTGATGCACCTGGTTTCCAATGTGATCGGCAAGTTGCCTCCCGACAAGGATATGTTTGACGTACTGAGCGCCTGCTTTCCCGCGGGCACGGTCTCCGGCGCCCCCAAGATCAGGGCCATGGAGATTATAGAGGAACTGGAGCCTACCCGCCGCGGCCCCTATGCCGGTGCGGTAGGTTATTTCAGCTTTTCGGGTAATATGGATACCTGTATCACCATCCGCACCATCCTGGTCAAGGACGGGCAGGCTTACGTCCAGGCCGGGGCCGGCATTGTGGCCGATTCCGACCCGGCCTCGGAATACCAGGAAACCGTAAACAAAGCCCGCGCCATGCTGCGAGCGTTGCAGATGGCAAAACAGTAGTCCCTTAAGAGTAAAATTCTTGCAAAAATGGCAAGAAAATTTTTTGTCATGCTTGCAAACCTTTTCCTGAGGTGGGTAGTAGGTGGGGAAAGGCAAAACATTCTTTTCCCCATATTCCACCTACCTTTTTGGTTCTGGCTTGTCCAAGTTAGGATTTGGCCAATAATGGCATCTCGTTATAAGGAGCAGATATACCTCATGGAGATGGCACATGTTAAGGAGTATATTAAAAAAGCATTTTTGATTGATTTGGATTGGACAATCCCTTGCTATGCAACCATATTGGTCTTAGCCTCCGTACCTATAACAGGTTATAAAGTATACTCAGCGAATCACGCTTTTCAGATACCTCTAGTTCATCTGCTGCAAAACCCCTCTCTATTTCCGAATGATCCGTTTGCCGCTACTTTGCCGCATTATGTTTCTATGCTTTGGAGGCTGGTTGCTGTTTGTGCTAATTATATTGCTTTGGAGTCCTTGCTTTTCGCTAGCTTTTTGATTGAACGGTTTTTAATAATTTATGTTGGGGGACATCTCTCCCATGCTTTTGCCCCAAAATCCAGGCTTGCCGTAATTGGTGGTAT
>QIFF01000318.1 GCA_003230635.1 bacterium
ATAAGGGTTTCGCAAAAGTGATGGTACAGACAGCCCAATGGGCAGACAGCAATCCGCTCCCGCAGCTCCCGCAAATTAACCGCGGAATATATACCCCCCATGCGGGTAATAATGGCGCAGTCCTTAACCTTAAATGGTTGTTTATTATTCTTGTATCTACTGTTACTGCCCATATTCTCCCTGTGGAGTTAGAGAAAGACAGTTATATCAACACCAAGCAGTAAACTATAGAAGTAGCTTACCACAGACAATTGGTTTATTCAAGTTCTACCCTGGCTGGAAATTAACGGAAATTAACCGTTTGACAAAAAGAAAGCTTTTATATTACTATACAGTTTTCTCTTAATCTTACTCGGCATCTTTGTAGAGTGCCCATAAGCCTGAAAGCGGGCGAATGTTTTTTAACAATAAGTCTCCCTCCAGTGCTTTTGAAAAGATCGCTCTTCCCCATCTGGATTTTATTTACAAATCCGCCTATCGTTTCTGTGGCAATGCTACGGATGCCGAAGATTTGACTCAAGAAACCTTCCAAATCGCCTTTGAAAAATTTTCTCAACTAAAAGACCATGCCAAATGTAAAAGTTGGCTGTTTATGATTATGCGCCGTCTTTACCTGAAAGAGGTGGAACACCATAAACGTTATACGCTAGTGGATTTTGATGATACTTACTACAATTTCAGGCGGGTTAAATCTACCAGTGAAGATCAGCTGCGGCATGTAATAGAAATGGAGTTGCAGAATACCTTGAACAAATTGGATGAGCGTTACAAAATGCCCCTGGTGCTTTCCTATTTGGGCGATTTTTCCTACCAGGAGATTGCCGACATGCTAAAAATCCCCCTGGGGACGGTGATGTCCCGCATCTCCAGAGCCAAGGTTTGTCTCAAAAAGGAACTCACCAAATCCCTGCCCGGGAAATAACCCCTGAACCAACTTACAAACCCGCATTAATCCCGGCAAAATGGCAATTACAGGGTGCCGTACAAACAAAAAGGGGTAGGCCTCTGAAGCCTACCCCTTTTTGTTTGTACGGTTATTTATGAGAGAGGACTACTATTGCAAGGCAACCTCTATCATATTATTAACCTCGTTAAAGGTTTCAATGACCCTATCCAATAAGGGGGTGGTGAATTCCAGGTTATGTACGCCGTGGCTGCCATCCAACGCAGCCAGTTTGTAGTTATACTCACCCTCCTTGAAAACACTGGCGATACCAGAAGTATCTTTACCCTTACGGCTGGTTTTTTTCAAGCCTTCTTTGGCCTTGTTATATGCCTTAGTGGCCTTCTCAAACTTTGCGTTATAGACCGCCTGCAACTCGGCAATGGCCGTGCGATAGGACTCTTCCTCGTGGCAGTCAACACAGGCCTGGCCGCTTACCGTAAATTCTCTTTGGGCGTTGTGACACTCCAGACAGTCTATATCCACCATGGGAGAAGGAGTTTCTTCAATCCCCCGGGCAGTCTTGCCCTCAAAGATTTTTTTAATCCCAATATGACATATTTTACAGTCGTCAAAGGGAGCATTCTCACCATCATGGCAGCGAACGCAGCGTTCCATTCCCGGGGTGTGCTTGGTAGGATCGGTGCTGTGTACTACCCGTGAATGGCACTTGACACAATAAATATCCATTCCCAGGTGCAAGGGATGAACGTTGGGTAGTCCCCGTGGGGCCTTGATTCCTTCCTTGTACAGGGCTGCTTTTGCCTTTTCCGTGTCCCCTTCAGCCTGCTTGGCAATAGCCGGATGGCAGCGTTTGCAGTTACTAGAAACCAGGGCATGTTTGTCTTCGGGCAGTTTCATATAGTAAGACTTTTCCAAGCGATTGGGGTGGCAACGTTTACACTCTTTGAAAATCTTCTTTTCCTGGGCGGGAGTTTTATCCCTGAAGCTCCATTCCTCAGAGTTAAAACCCGGGACATCAGCATGAATGTGGTGTTCGTCTGCCAAATAGGTCTTGAGAACTGAGGGGATAACAAATACCGAAGAGACAACATGGTCTTCAACGTGATGCCAGAAACCTACTCCTGCATGGCAATCCATACAGGTTACCCCGTTTTTGCCGTGGAAGTTAGCAGCTCTGCTGTCCACATGGGGCGCCATTTCATGGCACAGCATACCGCAGAAGAAGGGCTGGTCGGCAATTGTAATTCCCACGTATAACCCTACACCTCCACCGATAGCCGCTAAAACAAGCACCAACATTATATGTTTTCTAATCCAGCCAAACATTTACAGCCTCCTTTTTTTCTTAGGGGAGCTTGACAGTGTTTCCCTCCAAAAGAAATTTAGCATATGGTAGCATGTTTTAAATCACACTTCAAGTAGTTTTTTCAAAAAAATTCATTTTTTGGGCGGCTTCACTATAAGGATAGAACTTTCAAAGAAATCAGTAAGTTCTGAGCTTACCTCTTGACAACCAATGCAGAATATTCTACAGTTATTGGCATGAGCAAACAGCAGAAGAATATTCTGATTATTTACGGCTCTATTCTGACGATTTCCTTCTTCCATTATTATACCTCTACCGGCTA
>QIFF01000003.1 GCA_003230635.1 bacterium
TGTGCATTGAAGACATCAGGGATGGGAGAACCATTCATGAGGCTATGGCTGAGCGCAAACTCTTCCCCGACATGGTAATCCGCATGGTGGCTTCTGGAGAAGAGGCAGGAACGCTGCCCGAAATGCTTAAGAAAACCACTGTCTATTTTGAACAACAGGTAGAGACAGCGGTAGACTCCCTTTCTTCCTTAATTGAACCAGTGCTCATTGTAGTATTGGGAGTAATTGTAGGAGCAATTGTTATTTCTATCTTTTTACCCATATTCAAGCTAGGAGATGCAGTTAAAAAAGGAATGCACTAAAGGGTACCCTAAAGAGTGAGGAGACTATCCCATGTTCCCAGTCACAATAGAAGAATTAATTAAGAAAATGGCAGAGAAAAACGCCAGCGATCTGCATCTCAATACCGGGGTTTCACCCCTTTTCCGTATTGACGGAAGCCTGGTGGCTTCAGGCTACCCCCCGTTATCCGCCCAGGACACTAAGGACTTAATCTTTGGTGTCTTAACCGCACAACAGAAAGAACTTTTGGAAAGTTCCTCAACCAAAGAATTAGATTTTTCTTTTGGCGTGGGAAAGATTGGGCGCATCCGGGCCAATGTATATATCCAAAGAGGGAGTTACGCTATGGCTCTGAGGCACCTCCCCTTACGCATCCCCAGTTTTGCCGAGTTGGGCCTGCCGGAGGTGCTGAGCACTCTGTCTCAAAAACCACATGGACTGATCCTGGTCACCGGCCCCACCGGGTATGGAAAATCCACTACCCTGGCGGCCATGATTGAATATATCAACCACAATTATCAGAAACACATTATTACCATTGAAGACCCCATTGAATATTTCTATAAGAGTAAAAAATCCTTGGTTTCCCAGCGTGAGGTGCACATAGACACCCAATCCTTTCACAGCGCCCTACGCACAATTTTGCGCCAGGACCCCGATGTAGTGCTAATCGGGGAGATGCGTGACCTGGAAACTATTGCTGCTGCCCTCACTATTGCCGAGACCGGCCATTTGACCCTGGCTACCCTGCACACCAATTCCGCTGCGGAGACAATTAATCGGATTATAGATGCCTTTGAGCCTAACAAGCAACCTCAAATCCGCACGCAACTTTCCTTTGTCCTGGAGGGGGTTTTGGCTCAACAGCTCATTCCCCGTTGTGACGGCCCGGGGCGGGTTTTAGCCCTGGAAATTATGATTCCTTCACAAGCGATCAGAAACCTGATTAGGGAAGGCAAAGTCCACCAAATCCAAAGCGTTATGCAGACCAGCCAGGCTAAGACCATTATGCAAACTATGGATCAATCTCTCCTGGACTTGTACCAGGAGGGGAAGATTTCTCGGGAGGAGATGCTCTACCGCAGCCCGGATAAAATAGAATTGATGAAAAGATTGAAGGGGATGCAAACTACCGTTCCCCCCCAAAAAAAGGGATTCTTTGGGAGGTAAATAAAAATTTTGCTTTTCCCTTTGGAGGATTAGTGGTAAACTTATAATAGGGGAGTTGTGTACATATTTTGCAAAGGGGAAGATAATGGATGAACTCTCAGAAGAATCCTTGTTGGAAAAACTGCTCCAGGATGATCTGATTACAGAAGAGCAGGCCGAGCTTGTCGCCAAGAAGCAAGCGGAAGGGGGGGGAAATGTGGTTGAACACTTATTGGCTGAAGGGTACCTAAAAGAGAAAAAAATCCTTTCCTATCTCGTCAATCAGTGTGGGTTTCACTACATAAATCTGGAAAAGATAGAGATTGACCCCCAGGCCGTGGCCGAGCTTCCGCTGGAGTTAATCCAGGAATTGAAGGTGGTTCCCATTCGGCGTACCAAAGACATGTTGGCCGTGGTCATGATGTCCCCCCTGGACGGTAAAACCAAAGAGCGTTTGGCAGAGGCTACCGTCTGCCGGATTTTGCCCTTTGTCAGTCAGCAGAAACAACTGCTTGAGCTTATTGACAATATTGTTGCCTCTCCAACCGCTACACCAATGTTCAGAAACCCCCTTTCCTATCAGGCAGGTATGCCGCTGGTAGAGGATTTTACCTTTAAAAACTTTGTTGTTGGTAAAAGCAATGAATTCCCCTATGCTATGGGTATGGCCGTAACCAAGGCTCCTGGCAAGGCCTATAACCCCTACTTTCTTTACAGCAACGTGGGATTGGGTAAAACCCATCTTATGAATGCAATTGGCAACCACTTGCAAAAAGGAAATTCCAAGTTATCAATCATGTATGTCACCTGTGAATATTTTTGCAGCAGGGTGGTAGAGGCAATTAAGGAAAACATGATTGATGAGTTTCGGGAGTCGTTTCGCCAATTGGATATTCTCTTGGTTGATGATATTCAATTCCTGCGCGGCCGTGATCAGGCTCAGGAAGAATTTTTCCATATTTTTAACAGCTTAGTGCAAAATAGCAAGCAGGTGGTGATTACCAGTGACCGCCCCCCCAGTGAATTATCGGTTCTGGAAGACAGGTTAAAATCACGCTTTATGGGGGGCACTATTGCCTGTATTGATCTTCCCGAATTGGAAA
>QIFF01000063.1 GCA_003230635.1 bacterium
AAGACCTCGCTGGCGGAAGCTATGCTTTACAACAGCGGGCAATTGACCCGCCTGGGCAAGGTGGACGAGGGCAACACCTGCCTGGATTTTGACCCGGATGAAATTAAACGTCAGATTACAATTTCCGCCTCCGCCGGCTTCTGTGAATGGAACAAACAGCGGATTAACCTCCTGGACACCCCCGGTTATGCCAACTTCATTGCCGACACCAAAGCCTGCCTGCGGGTGGCCGATGCCGCCCTGGTAATTGTCAGCGCCATTTCCGGGGTTAAGGTACAGACCGAAAAAGTCTGGAAATGGGCGGTGGAACGGGAGCTGCCCCGCTTAATCTTTATCAACAAGATGGATCGCGAGCGCGCCAGCTTTGAACGCGCCCTGGGCGATATTGAAAAGGGACTGGGAGTCACCCCGCTGCCATTACAAATTCCTATCGGCAGCGAGCAAAATTTTCAGGGGGTAGTTGACCTGCTTCAGATGCAGGCTTATTATTACAAAAACGACGGAAGCGGCAAGTATGAAAAAAAGGGCGTTCCCGCTGAACTGCAGGAAGAAGCGGAAAAGTATCGCCTCAAGCTGGTGGAGGCCATTGCCGAAACCGACGACGAGTTACTGAACAAATACTTTGAAGAGGAAACTCTCACCCTAATGGAATTGCAAAAGGCCCTGCGGGAAGCCACTATTACCTCCCGCCTGGTACCAATTTTATGCGGCTCAGCCCTGCTGAATATCGGCACCCAGCCCCTGCTGGACGCAGTCATAGACTACCTGCCCTCTCCCGAGGATAGGGCGGCGGTGGAAGGCACTACCCCAGACAATCAAACAGAAAAGCGCTCCGCCAAAGAAGATGAACCATTTTCCGCTCTGGTCTTCAAGACCCTGGTGGATCAACATATCGGCAAGTTGAGCATATTCCGGGTCTATTCCGGCGTACTGGAAGCCGACTCCAGCGCCTACAACCCCAACCGGGAAAAGAAGGAACGCATCGGCCATCTCTTTATCCTGCAAGGGAAAAACCAAAAAAGCGTCAACCGGGTCAAGGCCGGGGAGATTGCCGCAGCGGCCAAGCTCAAGGTAACGGAGACCGGAGACAGCTTATGCTCGGAAAAGGCCCCCTTTACATTTCCCCCTATTCAATTTCCCAAGCCGGTGATTTCTTACGCCATCGTCCCCCGCCGCAAGGGAGATGAAGACAAAGTCGGTCTGGCCCTGCACAGATTACTGGAAGAAGACCCCTCAATTGCCCTTGCCCGTGATAAAGATACCCAGGAGTTGCTGCTCTCAGGCATGGGACAGGTGCACCTGGAAGTAATTGTGGAGCGCCTCAAGCGCAAGTTTGGGGTGGAGGTTGACATGAAGACCCCGCATGTGCCCTACCTGGAAACAATTCAGGGCAGCGCCAAGGCCCAGGGTAAATATAAAAAGCAAACCGGTGGCCGCGGCCAGTACGGTGATACCCGGCTGGAGATTGAACCCCTGCCCAGGGGAACAGGCTTTGAGTTTGTAAATAAAATTGTAGGGGGAGCGATTCCCCGCCAATACATTCCCGCGGTGGAAAAGGGAATTATAGAAGCCCTGCAGAGGGGAATTTCGGCCGGCTATCCGGTAGTGGATATAAAGGTTACCCTGTATGACGGCTCTTTTCATTCGGTTGACTCTTCGGAAATGGCCTTCAAAATCGCCGGCTCCCTGGGGGTCAAAAAGGCTGTAGCCGAGGCGCAGCCTGGACTGCTGGAACCCATCATGGAGGTGGAAATAACCGTACCTGATGATTTTTTGGGCGACATTATTGGGGATTTGAACTCGCGCCGGGGCAAGGTAGCCGGGGTGGAACCCCGCGCCAACAGTCAAAATGTCCAGGCCCAGGTGCCGATGGTCGAAATGCTCCATTACGCCCCTGAACTGCGCTCCATGACCGGCGGGCGCGGGGTTTTCAGCATGAAATTTTCCCACTACGAAGAGGTGCCCTTTACCCTCAGCGAAAAGATTATTGCCGCAGCCCAGGCTGAGAAAGAGCAAGAAAAGAAGTAACTACTTGCGTGGTGCCAGGAGTTACCTCCTGGCACCTGGTATGCTGGCTGTCAGGTGGTAACACCTGACAGCACAGGAGATTGGCTATGAAACTGGTTACTGCTAGACAAATGGCGGAGATTGACTGCCGGGCGATTGAGGAAATAGGAATTCCCTCCATAGTCTTGATGGAAAATGCCGGCTTACAGGCGGTGCAGGCCATGGAGCGCCATTTTGGCCCTCTTGCCGGCAAAAGGGTTTGTATTGTTTGCGGTAAAGGCAATAACGGTGGGGACGGAATGGTACTGGCGCGCCACCTGACCAATCGGGGAGTAAAAACTCGCATTTTTCTGCTGGCTGAGAAAAAGGAGATTAAAGCCGACGCCAAACTAAATTTGGAAATCGTCTTGAGCATGGAGCTGGCTTTAGAGGAACTGACCGACAGCGAGCAGTTGGGCAGATTGGAACGGGCTCTCCGGCACAGTGATCTGGTGGTGGATGCGATTTTCGGCACCGGT
>QIFF01000164.1 GCA_003230635.1 bacterium
GCCAAATCCAGCAAGAGCTGGGCTACCCCTTCTGGACCCGCGACTGGATGGAAATGAACCGCAACCTCTTTTCCGCCCTCCAGTTGGAAAAACTGGCGCTGGGCATAATTCTGACCCTGATTGTCCTGGTGGCCGCCTTTAACATCGTCAGCACCCTGACCATGATGGTGATGGAAAAGCAAAGCGACATCGCCATTTTAAAATCAATGGGGGCCACCGGCCCCAGCATAATGCGCATCTTTATGGTTGAGGGCCTGATAATCGGCACCATCGGCACCGCCCTGGGCGCAGTCATCGGGGCGCTAACCTGCTGGGCTGCCGACTATTATAAGCTGATTAAACTCCAGGGGGACGTCTATTACATGACCCATCTGCCCTTCAAGATGCAAACCCTGGATTTCCTCATCATCTGTTCAGCGGCTGTCTTAATCAGCTTTCTCGCCACCCTCTACCCGGCCCGCCAGGCCGCCCGTTTGGACCCGGCGGTAGGCTTGCGGTATGAGTGAGAAGAATTTTGACAGGATTAACAGGATAGGGCAGGATTTTTAACTTTATTATTGGGTATGAAAGGAGAAAAGATTGGGTGGATGGATTTCCCTTATTATATGCACAATCCCAATCTATTTATTTTATCGCTCTGGAAACATTGTGCTAATGATAATTTCTTTGGTTAATGGGGTTGTAAATTTCTGGTCGTTTGGTGTAATGCACAATTATGCATTAACTGCTTCTAGTGAAAAGATAAAACGATTGCGAGATAATCTAGAACTTGCAGGAAATTTAGATGAAGAAAAAATGTCAAGATTAAATGAAATGGAAAATAAAATTGATCCAAGGTCAGTAGATGCTGTTCCCGATTGGTTAGCTACAACAAATATGTTAACCACTTTAATTGGATTATTTTTTTTAGTAGTGTCATTTGTTTTAAAATAAGCCTTTGGTGAGAGGAGGTAGTTAAATCATGACCAAAACTGAAGCCACGGCTGAGGTCTTCTGGACTGCATTCAAGGCCTTGCGCCGAAGAGAGCAGGATGCGGTGGTAGTACGACTGGCCGAGGATAAAAAATTGCGTGAAGATTTGATTGATATTACCATTGCTCTGGAACGAGTGAATGAACCCACCAGACCCCTGGCCGATGTCCTGGCGGAGATTGAAGTAAGGGAGTAGGGGCTTTAGCCCCGTGAAGAAAAACGAGCCTAAAGGCTCTATTCCAAAAACCTGTGTTTATCTACGTTCTATTATCAAATCATGTCTCAACACTTAATTAAAGTAAAAAATCTTTCCAAGTCTTATTTCCTGGACGGTTCCCAGGAGGTGGCTGTGCTCAAGGGGCTTTCCCTGGAGGTGTTTTGCGGGGAGATGCTGGCAATTGTGGGGGTTTCCGGGGCAGGCAAGAGTACCTTGTTGCATATTCTGGGTGCCCTGGATCGCCCCAGCGGGGGCAAGGTTTATTACCGGGACGAGGATGCCTTTGCCAAGGATGAAGCCGCCCTGGCCCGCTTCCGCAGCCGGGAGGTGGGTTTTATCTTTCAGTTCCACCACCTGCTGCCGGAATTCAGCGCCCTGGAAAACGTAATGATGCCCTTGTTGATTAACCAGCAAAGCAAGCAGGAAGCCGGCCGGCGCGCCACTCAACTGCTGGAAGAGGTCGGCCTGGGGCAGCGCTTGAAGCACAAGCCGGGGGAGCTTTCCGGGGGGGAGCAGCAGCGAGTAGCGGTAGCCCGCGCCCTGGCCAACAAACCCAGCTTGATTCTGGCCGACGAGCCTACCGGCAACCTGGACAGCCACACCAGCGACAGGGTCTTCCAACTCCTAAAAGACTTGAGCAGAAAAAAGCAGACCACCCTGGTTCTGGTAACCCACAACGAAACTTTGGCCCGGCAGGCGGATAGAATCTTGCGCCTGGTGGACGGGCGGTTGGAGGAAAAGGGAAACAATTCCAAATGTCAAAATCCAAAATCCAAATGAAATCCAAAATCCAAATGTCAAAATTTTAGTCATTTGAGCTTTGACATTCATTTGACATTTGGGCTTTGGCATTTGGCATTTCTTTAAAAGAAGATAAGTCTTGCACTTGGTACTACAATTTGTTTATAATCTGGCTGTAATTTCCTAGTATTAAGGAGTATGTATCCAATGTTTGAGCGTTTTAGCGAGAGGGCGCGTAAGGTTATTATCCTGGCGCGTGAGGAGGCGGCCCGCCTGCATCATGATTATCTGGGAACAGAGCATCTGCTCCTGGGCCTGATTCGCGAGGGGGGCGGGATTGCGGTCAGCGTCTTGCAGTGTCTGGGGGCGCCCCTGGAGGAAATCCGCCTGGAGGTGGAGCGCAGGATAGTCAAAGGCAGCCGGCAGCTGGTTCTGGGGGAAATCCCCTTTACCCTGCGCGCCAAGCGGGTCTTACAGTTTTCTGTTGAAGAGGCCAACCTGCTGGGGCATAACTATGTCGGCACCGAGCATATCCTGCTGGGCCTGATTAGGGAGGAAGAGGGGCTGGCGGCGGCTGTTTT
>QIFF01000042.1 GCA_003230635.1 bacterium
TTTTCGCCCAATATCTGCGTTATGCTCAAAATTTAATCCTCGGAATATAAGGCATATGCCTGCGGTTAAATTTTTCGCATGCCTTGATCTTGAACAAAAATTCTCATTTTTCAAGGTACCCGTTTCCCTTTCGCCGCCAGTCCGGCTTGCTCTCGCAGGCTGTGACCGGCGGGTAACCCCAAAAACAAGAAGAAGACATGGATTATTCTCCTGTAACCGGAGTTTGGGAAGTAACTATGGGCTGCAATATGCAGTGCCTGCACTGCGGCTCCGGATGTAAACAGCCGCTGCCGGACGAGTTGACTACGGAAGAGGCTCTATCCCTGTGTGATGATATAGCGGACATGGGACTGACCTGGATCACCCTTTCTGGGGGAGAGCCTCTTATCCGTCAGGACTGGCCCCAAATTGCCAAACGCCTGAGCGACCGCGGGGTAATACCTAATATCATCAGCAACGGTTGGCTGGTTACCGAAAAAACCGCGCAATCAGCCAAGGAAAGCGGCGTGGGAACCATCGCCATCAGTCTGGACGGGCTGGAGGAAAGCCATGATTTCATGCGCAAGCAAGGGTCATTCAAAAGGGTGCTCAACGCCTTGAGGCTCTTTAGTGAATACGGGGTCGCCTCCGGCGTCATCACCACCATCAGCCAGAAAAATATCCCGGAACTGCCGGCGTTGAAAAATCTCCTGATTGAAGTCGGAGTACGCTTCTGGCAGCTCCAAATCGGCCTGCCTATGGGCAACTTCAGGAATAGGCCCGAAATGATTATCGAGCCGGCCCAGGTAGATGAGGTGATTGACTTCGCCTACGAAACCATGACAGAGGGCCTTATCAACGTCTATCCCGCCGATTGTCTGGGGTATTATAATATCAAGGAGCTGCAGGTCAGGCAGAGCGCCCACAATTCTGACACATTTCCTTTATGGAAGGGGTGCAACGCCGGAAAACGCAGCCTTGGCATCCTCCACAACGGCGACATCCTTGGTTGTACATCCATCCGCAACCCGGAATTTATCGAGGGCAATATCCGGGAACGGTCTTTAAGAGAAATCTGGGAGGACGAAGGGAGTTTCCTTTGGAACCGAAACGCAGCAAAGGCCGACCTGGAAGGGAGATGCCGGATTTGCCAATACGGGGACGACTGCTTGGGCGGCTGTCCCAACACCCGATTGACCATGAACGAGCGCCTTGATTCGGAAAATGTCTATTGTTCCTATAATGTCGCTATGGGCCGAACCGAAGAGAAACTCTCCGCCATGAACGACCGGGAGCGACTGGCGGAACTGGGCCGGGAGTTCTCGGAAAAAGGGGAGTTTCAATTGGCGGGTATGGCGCTCAAGCGAGCGCTTTCATTGGAACCCAACGACATTGACCTGCTCAACCAGTACGGGTACGTCAATTTCGTTCTGAACAACCTGGATGTATCTTTAGAGGCCAACAAAAAGGTGCTCGCCCTGGACCCCGACAACCTATACGCCTGCAAGGGCATGGGCATCGTCCTTCACCGCAGCGGCAAAACCAATCAGGGCATCATCTATCTTAAAAAAGCGGTATCCCTTACCGACAGCGACTACCTGGACCCTTACCATGATCTGGCGGTGGTTTACCTGGAGAGCGGTCGGAAACAAGAAGCGCGGGAACTGCTGGAAAAAGCCCGCTGCCTCTCCCCCGTTTTCGCCCAACAAAGTCAGATGCTTTACGAGTCTTTGGTTTAGCAAGCCTCAAGGGCACCCTCAACTTTACCCACCGGCAAGCCCAAGAAATTCTCACAATCAATGTACGGGTGCCTTGTTATCCTTCCCCCCCGACCTCCTGCACAGTTTATAACCTGTCGGCAGGTAATCCTGGATAAAAAATTTAAGGAAAAAAGAACTCCCTGCGCTCTTGGCGCAGAACAACTCAGATTGTTGGGTTTTGACGCCCTGTGCTCTTGGCACAGGGAAATTGGAAATTCACAAAAACACTTGACAAAGGTTATTTTTTGGTGTAAATTATTACCAGATTGGTAATGGTTTGCCTGTTGGGAGTCAACATGGTTATTTCTCAAGCTACTGAATATGCAATTCGGGCGCTCCTGTATATGGCTGGTTTTCCCCTTGAGGAGGTAGTAAGCAAGCGGGATATCTGCCGCACGCAGGATATTACCCCAGGGTTTTTGATTAAAATCATGCAGCCCCTAATTGCCAATGGGCTGGTAAAGTCCTATCGGGGGGTAGCCGGGGGGTTTGCCCTGGCCAGGCTGGCGGAACAAATTAGTTTGTGGGATATAGTTGAAGCCGAGGAGGGGTCGATTCTTTTGAATAAATGCCTGCTGCATGCCGGCTATTGCCCGCGGGATGCTACTTGCCCCGTGCATCGTATCTGGCGCAAGGCCAGAGAAGCGCTAAAATATACATTGAGTCAGACAAACCTGGCGAAATTGACACAGCAGGCCAAAAGGTAAATTTTTTTGGCCTAAATTGTAACCAATTTAGTAAGGGTTAGGAGGTGATGGCTAGCGGAGAAAAACAGGATACTTGGGGAGGGCATTGATTATTTGTTTGCAAATGATTCATGAGCTTGGTAGGCGCAGGCTTTAGCCTGTGGGAAAGGACGCAAGCTGAAGCTTGCGGCTACCAAAAAACAAAGGAGGGAAAAATCATGTCGGAAGAAATTCGTTTAGGCAGTACCAAGGGGACTGGACTTGAAGAACGTGTGGAGAGAAATTTTATGGGAGAGACCGGCGAGGTGGGGCTTTATCTGGCCATGGCCCGTCAGGCTCAGGAACAAGGTTATCCCGAGGTAGCTTTAACCCTAAAGGAGATTGCCTGGGAAGAAGCGGCTCATGCGGCCCGTTTTGCCGAGATGAACGGCAAAATATCTTCTAGTTTGAAAGAGAATATAGAGAAGATGTTAAAGGGCGAGCTGGGAGCGCAAGCTAAAAAGTATGACGGCGCCAGGCAGGCCAGAGAAGCGGGGATTGATTGCGCCCACGATTTTTTCCATGAGTCTTCTCGTGATGAGGGAAGGCATGCTTGCATTTTACAGGGATTACTGAAAAGATATTTCTCTTAAAATAGGGAGCCATAAAATGAAAAAATCAATTTATATTGTATCGCTGGTTTTAGTGACAGCCATGGCTACGGTTGTAACTGCTGAGGCGGGAGGGGAGAAGGAGAAATATCCCTTTTCCCCCTCCTTACTTACTACCGAGAGCGGTAAGCCGGTCGAATCCAGCAAGTTCGAGTCTCCTGAGGTTTGTGGTGAGTGTCACACGGAAATATATAATCAATGGAAAGGCTCAATGCATTCTAACGCTTGGAAAGATCCGGTGTTTCAAGCTTTGTGGCGGTTAGGGAACAAAGAGACCAAGGGGTTGACGGAAAAACTGTGTGCCGGTTGTCATACGGTTGTTGGCGTGGTCAGTGAGGAAATTCTTAAAAGAGATGAAAAGGGCGACTATGATATCAGCGAGGTTGCCCAACATGGTGTACACTGTGATGTTTGCCATTCAGTCAAGGCGGCCACTTTCTTGGAAGCCAAAGGGCATGAACCTCATAATGCGACCTTGTTACTTGACCCAAGTGGGGTAAAACGTGGGCCATATAAGGATTCTGATTCGCCTCATCATGAAACTGAATATTCGGAATTGCATACTAAGGCTGAGTTTTGCGCCAACTGTCATCAGGTGTTTCACCCATTGAACGGGTTTCCCATTGAACGCACCTATGACGAGTGGCAATTCTCGGTCTATGCTCAAAACGGCATTGTTTGTCAGGATTGTCATATGGCTACTGTGGAGGACGCTATACAAGTAGCCAAAACCTTAAAGAAGGTAAAACGTCCGGGTAAAGCCGCCAATGATGGCCCGGTACGGGATCATGTCTACAGCCACTACTTTGTGGGAGGCAATTTTACTATCCCTGCGCTGCTTGGTTCTCCCAAGCATGCCGAGATGGCCAAAAAGCGCTTGCAGAGTGCGGCTGCGCTGGAAATTATTCCTCACTCTGAGATGAAACTGCGTGGGCTGGGAAAATTCAAGGTTAAGGTAACTAATGTGGGAGCAGGACACAACCTTCCTACCAGTCTTACCGAGGTGCGTCAGATGTGGCTGGAGGTAGAAGTGACTGACGCCGCCGGTAAAAAGGTGTTGCATTCCGGCTGGTTGGATAAGGAGTACAATCTTGAACCGGACACGGTAATCTTTCATGCCTATGCCATGGATGATGAAAACAAGCACACCATCAAGCCCTGGGAGATTGTGCGTTTTGAGTACAACAACACCATTCCTCCCAAGGGTTCAGGTATTGGAAAGTATAGCTTCATAGTACCCTCGGATGCAAAAGGCCCCTTGCGGGTTAAGGCTATCTTACGCTATCGCTCTTATCCCCAGAAAG
>QIFF01000242.1 GCA_003230635.1 bacterium
AGAATTTTCGTTCAAGATCAAGGCATGCGAAAAATTTAACCGCAGGCATATGCCTGATATTCCGAGGATTAAATTTTGAGCATAACGCAGAGATTGGACGAAAAGGCCATTTTTCAAGGTGCCCTTTAGTTTATTCCTGACCAGAGTACCGACTTGGCCACCGGAAATATACTTGGATCAAACTGGCTGCCCGAGGCTTCGCCAAGCCGGCTGAGGGCGTTTTTGGTTCCCATGGCGTTGTGGTAGGAGCGATTGGAAGTCAAGCTGTCAAAGGCATCGGCAATGCAAATGATCCGCGAGTGGAAGGGAATCTCCTCGCCCTTTAAACCCAGCGGGTAGCCCCTGCCGTCCCAGCGCTCGTGGTGGTAGGCCCCAAGGTGGCCCAGCTCATCCAACTCGCTTACACAAGAAAGAATCTCAATGGTAAACCTGGGGTGCTGCCTGACAATCTCCAACTCTTCCTTACTCAGCCCCACACCACCGTCCAAAATACTGCGGGGGACAGCCACCTTTCCCAAGTCATGGATCAATGCCGCCCATTTTAGTTTGCTAATTTCGTCATGGGGCATATCCATTTCCAGACCGATATGCAGGCTGTATTTAGCCACTCGCTGGGAATGACCGGCGGTATAAGCATGCTTGGTGTCAATCACCTGAGCGAAGACTTCCAGCAGGGTGCCAATCACATCCATCCGCTGGGGGAGATCAAAGCCAGCCAGGGTTTGGTTCAACTCCAGGCACCTTGCCTGAATTGCCTCCTTGTTGCTAAGCAGGGAAAAGGTGTCGGTCTCATCAATAAGCCGGCAGACAAAAGCAGCGATTTGCGGGGAAACCTCCTTGCCCGACTTTCGGGCAAAGGCCTTACTCAATTTCTTGCTGCCGGCTGCCGGAGCATGATGGATTAACAGGTCAAAGGAGTCTGCCGCCCTTAGCAATTGTGCCCCCAGAGAAACCCTTTCTACAGCCTTGCCTAAGGGGTAGCCGTGGCTGTCATAGCGCTCGTGGTGATTGAGGACAATCGGCACACAGGGGCCCATAGCGGGAATATTACTCACAATCTGCGCCCCCACCACCGGGTGTACCCGGATTGCCGGGTTGGCCGCCTGCGCCGCAGGGGAGGGATGGTGCACAATATGGTCAAACAGTCCTATGCCCCCTATGTCATGCAACAGGGCGGCGTAATAGACTGGAATTTGCTCGGCGGGACAGAACTCTGAAGCCAGCAGGTAGCTCAGCACGGCGGTGCGCTGGGCATGGCTCAGCTTACGGGCTTCATCAATATCCAGCACCCGGGAAAGGGCCAGAATAAGCTGATGAAACAAACGCTTATAATTAAGCTCCAGCATGGGTACTATTTTATTGCCAAACTAGTTGAGATGTCAAGATTATTCTTACAAATCAAGCTATTTTCCCCCTACAAAGTAATATGTGTGTCAAAAATAATGCGGGAGGCGACCACAACCGCAATTATCCTTGACAGGAAAAGGGAAAACCGCTAAGCTAAAGTAGTCATTGGGTGTAGAATGGTGGGTTGTGCCCACCGTTCCCGTTGTGTCGGGAAATTGTAATCCCGACACCTCATGTATCGGGATTACAAAATCCCGATACAACAAATAAATATGGTTCAGCCTTTTTCTTAAAGGCGGGGAAACCCGTTTCACTCACCAGTGGGGAAGAGGCTGCTGCTAGCGCTGTGCTTCGGCATGGCGCAAGGGGCAGCAGCTTTTTACCGGGTTTACTGGTGAGTGACCGGTATGAACTGACTTGCCCCTTTTTTTATTTTGGGGCCAACCTGAGGGAGGTAGTAATGTCGCCTAAGCTTTCTATAGTCCTGCAAATACTTTTGGCATATGTGCCGTTGCCCTGACGATAGCCATGGTATGGCTGGCTGATAAGTGGGGAATATTATGAGTGATTTTCAGTTTGGACAGCGTCAACAGGACGCAGAAGACGTGGCGGCAATAATTGCCATCCTTCAAGAGAATAACGAAGCCCTTACCCGGATTACTAAAACCAGTCACATGAGTCACAGGCGGATCATTACCCTGGCAATCCAGCATTTCGGCTCTCTTTCCCTGAAGGAGCAGTTGAAGCTGGTAGAGCAATATCTGGTGAAAAAACCAGTCATCGGTCGTCAGTCATCAGTCAATGACAAAAAGGCTATCGGCAGTTGACTGACGACTGATGACGGTCGACTGATTACTCCAGTTAATCCGCTCAAGAAATAAGGGGTGCCCTAAAGGCCTTGCGGCCAATATCGCGGCGATAATACATCCCTTCAAAGTGCAGTTGGCGCACTCCCTCATAAGCCAATGATATTGCCTCTGGCAGTTCCCCGGCCAGGGCCGTTACCCCCAACACCCGCCCGCCGGCAGTAACCACCCCGTCTTCCTGAGAAGCGGTGCCGGCATGAAAAACCAAGAGGTTATCCTCATCCGCCAATTTATCCAACCCCTTAATCAGCTTGCCCTTTTGATAAGCGCCCGGATAGCCCCCGGAGGCGAGCACCACGCACACCGCCGCCTCTTGTTTCCAGTTCAGTTCCATTCCCGCCAGTTCCCCCCGGCTGACCGCCAAAAACACCGGAATTAAGTCGCTCTCCAGGCGGGGCAAAATCACCTGGGTTTCCGGGTCGCCAAAGCGGGCGTTGAATTCCAGCACATAGGGCTTGCCCTCCACAATCATCAGCCCGGCATACAAAACCCCCCGGTAGTTGCAGCCCTCGGCGGCCAGCGCCTCCACCGTAGGCAGCATAACCCCTTGCATAATTCTCTCATAAAGCCGCTCATCCACCAGCGGCGCCGGAGAATAGGCCCCCATCCCCCCGGTATTCGGCCCCTTGTCCCCATCATAAACCGCCTTATGATCCTGGGCCGAAACCATAGGCAAAACCGTCTTGCCGTCAGTAAAGGCCAAAAAGGATAGCTCTTCCCCCTCTAAATACTCCTCAATCACCACCCGCGCACCGGCCTCCCCAAAGGCCCTGCGCTCCATAACCTCGGCCACCGCCTCCAGAGCCGCTGCCTGGTCGGGGCATATCAGTACCCCCTTGCCTGCCGCCAGGCCGTCGGCCTTGACCACCAGGGGGCCGTCCTTTTGTGCAACATAATCTTTAGCTGCCTGCGCATCCTCAAACACCCGGTATTCTGCGCTGGGGATGTTGTATTTCTGGAGCAGATTTTTCATAAAAACCTTACTCCCCTCCAGCTGCGCCGCCTGCTTATTGACGCCAAAAACCGCCAGCCCTCGCTGCTCAAACTCATCGGCAATTCCCAGGGTCAAGGACAACTCCGGCCCCACCACAGTCAAATCAACCCCTTTGGCCTGGGCAAAATCCGCCAGGCCGGCAATATCCCCCGCGGCCAGCGGCACACACTCGGCCAACCGGGCAATCCCGGTATTGCCCGGAGCGCAATAAATTTTACTCACCAGGGGACTGCGGCTGATCTTCCAGACCAGGGTATGCTCCCGTCCCCCTCCTCCGACTACCAGTACTTTCAAAACACTTCCCCTTTCCTATGGGCACCTTGAAAAATGGCCTTTTCTTCCAATCTTGGCGTTGTGCTCAAAATTTAATCCTCGGAATATCAAACATATGCCTGCGGTTAAATTTTTCGCATGCCTTGATCTTGAACGAAAATTCTCATTTTTCACCTTTATTGTAGTTGCCCAATTTATTGGGCAAATCATCATAGCCTGATAAATCAGGCAACTACAATACCACTTACTCAGCGATAATTCAAGCCAGCCCAGCGAGAAAAAGGATTGACAGAAGAGGCAAAAAATGCTACAAATTAGCCCGTCGCCAAGATATTATTCAGGTGCCGAAGTGGCGGAACTGGTAGACGCGCTAGGTTCAGGACCTAGTAGGTGCAAGCCTGTCGGGGTTCGACTCCCCGCTTCGGCACCATATCTTCTTTTTATAAATGATTTCAGTATCTTACAGAAGCCGTTTTTCTAGATATGCGGTTTTTGTACAACTCCGAGAAGTGCCTCTTCAAGTCCTTCCCATCCTTTTCCCGGTATCCAGTGGCCATATATGTCAACAGTCATAGTGATGGAACTATGGCCTAACTGCTCCTTAACATAAGCCGGGCTATTGAAGTATTGACCTGCCCTGGATTAATGTACCAGTTGTAAAGTTAGAGTCGAAGCATTTGGGCAAAGATTTAATCTGGTGATAACCGTCATGAAATGTTATGCTGGTATCTTCAAGTTAAAATTGGGGCAACAGCCTTTACCCCCACCGGTTGTATAAATTACGAAACATTTAGTCAAGCTGGCTTAACCACGAGGTTCTTGTATTATGTGTCTAGCCGTTCCCATGAAGTTGATAAAAAAGGGTGAGCTGCATGGGGTAGTCGAACTCAGCGGAGTAAGACGCCAGGTTAATCTGATGTTGGTCCCCCATGCGAAGCTGGGTGATTATCTGATAGTTCATGCGGGCAGTGCCATTGAAATTCTCGATGAAATCGAAGCCCAAAAAACCATCGCCATTTTCCGGGAAATGTGGGAGATGGAAAACCAGCAATGAAGCTTATTGAAGAATTTAGAAATGGGGAATACGCAACAGCCCTGGTAGAGGAAATAAAAAGACTTTCTCACAAGCCCGTGCGCTTCATGGAATTTTGCGGTGGCCATACGGTTGCCCTGCTGAAATATGGCATCCCGGATATGTTGCCCCCCACGGTGGAGATGCTGGCCGGCCCCGGCTGTCCGGTATGCGTGACTTCCCGCACTGAAATAGATCAGGCCGTTGAGCTTTCCCAAGACCCGCAAATTATCATGACCTCTTTTGGGGATATGTTGAGGGTGCGGGGCACAAAGTATAGCCTCAGTGAGCAGAGGGCCCTGGGCGCCGATGTGAGAATCGTCTATTCTCCGGACGACGCTGTCCGCCTGGCCCTGGAGCACCCGGATCGTAAGGTGGTATTTTTTGCGGTCGGTTTTG
>QIFF01000266.1 GCA_003230635.1 bacterium
CTGGCCGCTTTTCACCAGCACGATTTCAATAGAATTAACCTGGCCCGGGCGAATCCTTACCACCCAGTCTTCCTCTATATAGCCGACATTATAGCCGCTGACAACGTGTTTGCCGGCCTCCACCCCAACTTTAACTGTTTTCAAGGGCTTGGGGGCAACCGCTTGCCCGTCAACCATGAGAAAGGCTGCCGGGGTACACTTTATTTGCAATTGTTCCAGCTTGGCCTGGGCCGCCGGGGCGCTGACCAAAAAGAAACCCAGCATTACACCAAGTAACAACAAACACTTACTTCTCACCGTTTTTACCTCCGTTATCTGTCGTTGCGAGGAGCGAGATTCCTCGCCTGTCATTGCGAGGCTGACAACGTCAGCCGAAGCAATCTCAAGACAGGCTCGGAACAGGCTCCGCAATCTATATGGGAGGAGATTGCTTCGCTTTGCTCGCAATGACAGGGTAATATTAATGGCTTGTAATCTTCAGAAGTGCAACTATTATGCCGAGAAAACCCAAATCCACCACCTGGTCTGAGAACAAAGGCTGTTCAGAAAGGTTCAGAGCAAGGCGCCGAGCCGATTTGAGCGCAGGCGTAGCAACGCTACGTTGAGCATCAAATCGGTGAAGGCAACGCAGCCTCTGGGCCTTTCTGGGCAACCGACTTCCAGAATTAGGTGGTGGATTTGGGAAAAGGGAATAAAAAAAGCGGGGTCAGTAGGTACCGCCCTTAATGCGTTGAGGGATTTAGGGGATATAACTTAACTCTTGCAAAAAACCTTAGAGTTAAGCCCTTAGTAGTACCCGTCTGACCCCGCTTAGGGGCAAGTTAGTAGGTCTTAGATATTGCAACTAATGTACCATTTTTGCCAAAAAGACTGGGGGCAGGTAAAAAAAAATTATAATCGCTTGTTATTAGCGGGTAAACGGGGCATTAAGGGGTTGAAAAGTGGAAAAGAGGAAGAGAAAAAACCAAGGGATTCCCCTTGCTGACTAAGGCAGTGACGCCATAGTCAGGGCTAAATCAGGGCATGGGTGCCATAAAACAAGGGGGTGTGCCGGTTAAACTGAGAGTGGCAAATCTAGGCGGCAAGAACTACTTCCTTTAACTCTTGCCAGGTGCGGTCAATGACTTGAGGAGAACCCTGAAAAATCTCAGCCCGGCGAATTTTAGAGCGTAGCTGAGCCACCCTTTTCAATTTTGGTATTTCCACTAGGTCAAACTCCTCAATTCCATAGGGGGAATATACATTCTCCAGGCTAAAGAAAAAATCCAGGGCAAGTTTGCGGGCCTGTTCTGAATTCATGCTGTAATGAGACCATTGGATCAGAGCTCCCTTCAAATTATATTTTTTCCGGTTCTCCGGGGTATAGACAGGAGATAATGGAGCCAACAAGAAGGGGAATACCGCTACTTCGTTAATGGCCGGGCCTTGGTGCTGAAACTGATTTATTAGTTGAATGGAGTTTTCTATTGTTTGCTCTGTCTCTCCGGGAAAACCAATAATGAAGTACAATTGGGAGGAAATGCCGTGTGAGTTCAAGAGTTCTATTACCTGTTTATAATGTTCCGGGGTGTCCTTTTTATCCATTTCCTTTAAAATACTTGCGTCACCGGATTCCATGCCGATTTGGGCCAATACGCAGCCGGAATCCTTGAGTAATTGAATATTATCTTTGGTAATGGAGCTGGCGCGAATAAAGGATGTCCACTTTACCCCCTTTCCCACCTCAATAATTTTGCGGCAATTGTCCTCAACACGCTTCCTGGTCAGAAAGAGGTTATCATCGGTGAATCTAAGCATTCTTATCTTGCCGGTGTCTGCCATAGCCGCAATTTCCTGGGCAAGAATATCCGGGCTTTTTAGATGAAAAGCTCGCCCGGGAGCAAAGTTGCAATACTTACATTTATGGGGACACCCTCGTGAACCCCTAATTGGGGAGAAGGGGTAGATGTATTCCTCCGGGACTTCATCCCAGCAAATTAGATCCTCAGTAAAGGGGTTATTCTCGGGTTTTCTCGCAGTGAAGATCAGTTGGTCGTTCTTGTAATACGCCAGATTTGGTATTTCTGAATAATCCCGGCAGTTTTTAATGGCCCTAATTACCTGCCAGAGGGTTGCTTCACCCTGTTCTTCTACCACAAACAGGTCAATATCTTGGTAGTAGGTTTTTTCGGGGTTTATAAAGAAGAACATCTGGGCGCAAGAAGCAGTATCATAGTCTGTATCCTTTAACTTATATAGAAGGTAACTATTATGTACTAGGGGGCCGCCCAGAATAATTTTGGCATCCGGGGCGTATTGACGTATAATTTGGGTAACGCTTTTTACTGCCTTAATACTGGGCAAGTACGTGGTAGAAAGAGCAATGACCTTGGGGTTTTGTTGCAGGAGGGTTACAAATTGCTTCATCTCCAAGTCCAGGAAATTTATAAGTCCACAGCTAATTCCTCGCTTGGAAAGGTAATTATACAAATAAATTCCCGCCAAAGAGGGGGTGTTATAATCGG
>QIFF01000335.1 GCA_003230635.1 bacterium
TCAAGGCCGGGGAGGCTTACCAGAACCTGGGGCAGTGGGAAGAGGCGATTAAGCTTTATCAAAAGATTGCCCAAAACCACGCCGACAGCAGTCAGGGGCGCTTTGCCGCCAAGCGGATTAAGCAGTTGGAGGAATTGCTGCAAGAACACAGAGAGGAGGGAAAAAGTGTCAAACAAGATTGATAAAAGCACCCATCTCCAGAACGCCTTAAACATTGCCCTGGAGAGGGAAAAAAACGCGGTGTCTTTTTATAGCGAAGGGGCGGCCAGGGTAACCGACGCCGGGGTTAAAACCCTTTTCAGCGAGTTGGCGGAGGAAGAAAAACACCACGTTAGAAGGAAGCGATTGAACGCGAAATCATGCAGGAGATGTAGGCACACAAACCCTATCCGGGTGGGTATAGACCTCCAGGCTCGGCTTGCGCAGGAAGCCGACCAGGGTGCAGCCCATAGTTTCGGCCAGTTGAATTGCCAGGCTGGTGGCCCCCGAAACCGAGGCCAGAATGGGGATTTGGGTGCGCAGGGTCTTTAGGGTCATCTCATAGCTGTTGCGCCCGCTGAGGAGCAGAACTGCCTCAGAGAAGGGCAATTGCTGGAGAAGCCCCAGGCCGATTAGCTTGTCCAGGGCGTTATGGCGTCCCAAGTCCTCGGCTTGGGCTAGTAGCTTGCCGCCGGCATCAAAAAGGGCGGCGGCGTGAGTGCTGCCGGTGCTTTTAAACAGCTTCTGGCCGCTTAACATCTGCTCGCTCATCTGGAAGAGCAAATCTGTGCTTACTGTAAGTGAGGAATTAATTGCGCTTAATTGCTTAGACAACTCCTCCAGCATCACCCGCCCGCAAATCCCGCAGCCGGAGCGCACCTCCAGGCTGCGCCGGGGCAGGCTACGCTGATTGACAAGGCGTATCTCCACCACCCGCCCGGACTCCGCTGTTTCCTGCCCCGAGCCGCAATAGTGCAGGAAAGCCACTTCTTTCAGCCCCTCAATAATCCCTTCCGAGAAGCAAAACCCCAGGGCCAATTCCTTTTCCATCCCCGGGCTGGCCATCAGGGTGGCATAGTCCCGGTCATTGATTCTAAGCAGCAGGGGATATTCCCGTGCGATTTCGGGCCGGGAGGGGATAAAGCGCCCCTTGATTAGTTTGACGGCTGCCATGTGTTTTCCTTTGTAGCCGCAAGCTTTAGCTTGCGACATAACGCAGGCTGAAGCCTGCAATTTTAAAAAGTGAGTTGCCCAATTTATTGGGCACTCCCTCTCCCCACCGGGGAGAGGGCTGGGGTGAGGGGGGGGCTTGCCTGATAAATCAGGCAACTACATTTTTGACAGCAACTTGGTATTAAACCACAATATTGACCAGCTTTCCGGGGACGACGATTACCTTACGAATTTCTTTCCCTTGCAGCAAGGGCTGGATTCGCTGGTCGCTTAGGGCTATTTGTTCGATTTCTTCCTTACTGGTTCCAAGCGGCACCGTCAGTCGGCTGCGCAGTTTGCCGTTGACCTGCACCACAATCACAATCTCATCCTCACGGGCGATTTCTTCGTCATAGCCGGGCCAGGGCTGCCGGCTGATACTGGGGGCTTGACCCAGTTTTTGCCACATTTCCTCGGCAATATGGGGGGCGAAGGGGGCCAGCAGCAGCAGCAGATTTTTAAGCGCTTCTTTGAGCACCAGCCAGCCCTCGTCATTAGCAGGCTCAAACTGGTAAAGGGCGTTGACCAGTTCCATGCAGGCGCTGATGGCGGTATTGAAGTGGAAGCGGTCTTCAATGTCACGGGTGACCTTTTGAATTGTCTGGTGTACCCGGCGGCGCAGGTTTTTATTGGCCGGCTGCAATTGGCCGGGGATTTCCGCCTCTTTGATTTGTGCCAGCTTATCCGCATACTTATCCACCAGGCGCCAGACGCGCTGCAGGAAGCGGTAAGAGCCTTCCACCCCCTCCTCGCTCCAGTCCAGGTCTTTCTCCGGGGGGGCGGCGAAGAGGGAGAAAAGCCGGGCGGTGTCCGCCCCGTATTTTTCCAGCAATTCCTCGGGGTCAACCACGTTCCCCTTGGACTTGCTCATCTTGGCCCCGTCCTTGATCACCATCCCCTGGGTGAGCAGATTGGCGAAGGGTTCATCAATTTGTAAATATCCCAAGTCCCGCAGCACTTTGGTAAAAAAGCGGGCGTAGAGCAGGTGCATGACGGCGTGCTCAATCCCGCCTACATACTGGTCAACCGGCAGCCAGTAGTTTACTGCTCTGGGGTCAAAGGGGGCCTCCCGCTTTTGGGGGCAGGCGTAGCGGGCGAAATACCAGGAGGATTCCACAAAGGTGTCCAGGGTGTCGGTTTCGCGGCGGGCCGCCTGGCCGCAGCGGGGACAGGTAGTGTTTACAAACTCCTCAATTTCGGGCAGCGGGGAGTGCCCGTCTGCGGGAAAGGGCATATTGGTGGGCAGCACTACCGGCAGGCGTTCCTCGCTTTCGGGTACAGCCCCGCAATGCGGGCAATATATAATGGGAATGGGGGTCCCCCAGTAGCGCTGACGGGAAATTCCCCAGTCCCGCAGGCGATAGTTGACCTTGCGCCGCCCGATTCCCTGTTGTTCCATGAAGTCTGCGATTGCCTCCTTGCCCTGGGCGCTGCTCAGGCCGTTGAACTGCCCGCAGTTGACCAAAACCCCCTCCTCAACATAGGCCGCCTGCATTTCCTCAGCTGTCAGCCTTCCTCCCGCGGGCTGAATCACCACCCGCAGGGGAAGGTCATATTTTCGGGCGAACTCAAAATCGCGCTGGTCGTGGGTGGGCACCGCCATAATCGCCCCGCTGCCGTATCCCATCAGAACGAAGTTGGCCAGATAGATGGGGATTTGCTCTTTGCTCATGGGATTTATAGCATAACAGCCGCTGAAAAAGCCTTCCTTGGTTGTTTCCGCCGCTCCCCGCCGGGTCTTATCCTCCTGCCTGACTTTGTCTATAAAGGCCTGCAATTCGGCTGGCTGAGGGCAGTGTTTCTTGAGTTTTTCCACCAGGGGGTGCTCGGGGGACAGAGAAACAAAGGTGGCTCCAAAAATGGTGTCCACCCGGGTGGTGAAAACAGTCAGCTTTTTACCTGAAAGTCCTGCCAGGGGGAAATCAATCTCCACCCCAATGCTTTTACCAATCCAGTTTCGCTGCATACTCAGGACGCGCTCGGGCCAGCCGCTCAGCTTGTCGCAGCCTGCTAATAGTTCCTCGGCATAATCGGTAATCTTGAAGAACCAGCTCTCCAGGTCTTTCTGTCCCACCAGCGTGCCGCAGCGCCAGCAAAGGTCGTCCTCCACCTGTTCGTTGGCCAGCACGGTCTGACAGGAGGGGCACCAGTTGACCGGGGCCAGCTTTTTATACACCAGACCCTTTTCATACATTTTCAGGAAGAACAACTGCTCCCAGCGGTAATAATCCGCATCGCAGGTAGCCAGTTCCCGCTCCCAGTCATAGCTGTAGCCCATCTGCTTCAGCTGTTTACGCATATAGTCTATATTTTGGCGAGTCCAGTTGGAAGGATGCGTTTTATTGGCAATGGCCGCATTCTCGGCCGGCATGCCGAAGGCGTCCCAGCCCATGGGGTGAAGCACGTTAAAGCCGCACATCT
>QIFF01000036.1 GCA_003230635.1 bacterium
GTAATATTTTCAATCACATAATATAGTGATAAATAAGCTAATTCCCCTGAAGTATTTTTAAATGCAACAACTTCAATTGGTTCAAATTCAATCCCTCCCAGAACTATACTTTCCCCTACACTGATTGTATTCTTCTTGAGTTCTTCTTCTCTCTTTTCGGCTGCATTAGCTAAAGCTTTTTGAAATTCCTCAAGCAGGTTCTGGGAGTAGCTGGCAGATGTGCATGTAAAAACGCTTAAACAAACTAATATGTATATTAACTTTTTCATCACTCAACCTTGATTCTTTTACAAAAAACCGTTAAAGCTGGAAAAACTGTCTATATATAGCACGACAGCAAGCTTAATGGCACTCTATGTTGTAGCGAATAAGAGCGATTTTTACTTTTTACAAGCCCCCGCCAACTTATTTGTTTAAGCTAATAATTTCAATTTCAGCAAAACCTTTGAAATCCTTTTCATTAGCGGTAGCCAGATAATGAATTTGGTGGGAGAGCATTAAAGCTACAATATTGGCATCATGAATGCGCTTGCCGACAATATGGTATTTGGATACCAAATGCAGAAGCTTCTCCACTATGCCATCATGTTCCGGCAGAATTATTAATGTTTCCAGGAAATCACCAACACAATTTACTGCTTCTGCAATAGAAAAAGGCTTTTCTGATGTGAGGGGATGGGTAACAACGACCAGGAATTCCCTCACAATTTGGGGAGATATAGCCAAATAATCAAACTTGTTATAGAGGCTGGTTAACAGTTGCCTTGATTTGTGACATAGGTCTAAATTAATGCCGCTACTGTATACCAGAAGGTTGGTGTCTATGAAACAACCATTACCGTCCATCTTCATGGTAAATTTCTTCCCGCCGCATCTGAGCGCCCCGCCATGCACCAAAATCATGGTCTGAAAAAGAAAGTGGCCTTTTCTCCTTGTTTAGCCCTTCCTCAAACCGAATAAAAACCTCAATTTCCTGGCCTAACCTCACCCCTTTAATGGCCTGCTTGGTTTCAATATGTTTATCATCTTGAAAAATGGCTTTAACCATTCTTATCGCCATTGCTTACCCCTCCATATAAGTTACCTTGATATAAGAATACTACTGCTTTTAGCTCAATATGTCAAAACAAACCGGATAACGGGCCTAATGGCGAATGCTCCATCTGCGGCAAACGGGTTCAGAGCAAGGCGGAGTATTGCGTGCACCTGAAGAAATATAAGGGAGGGGAATTCAACGGCCAGCCGGTGCATGAAATCCTGCACGGGATCACTTTTAGCGGCCTGGGGTTACTTGATAAAAAGGGGGCGGATGAGAACGCCCGTATAACTACGGTTAGTCAGTTGTCGGTGGTCAGTTGTCAGTTAAAAGACAAAAATAATCAACCATTAACCGACAACAGACAACCAGCAACCGACAACCGTTTTCAAGGAGGGAATCAAATGGCGGAAGAAAAAGATAAACAGGAAGGAACCCCGTTGCAAAACGAGGGGGCTAAGGAGGATACAGCTACGGAAGACAAAGACACGCTAATCAAGAAGTTACAGGCGGAAAATCAGCTATTGAAACAGCAGGTTGCCGACCTGCAAAAGCAGATTGAGAAATATGAGGCCGAGGCTAAGGCGGCGGTGCGTAAATACCAAGTCGGAGAAGCTGTTAGCCAGGCTGGATCAGAATGGTGTGGGATTTAGTGATCAGGAGCGGGAGGCAGAGCTAAAACGGTTATCAGAACTGGGGGATGAGTCGTTCTCGGCTACCGAAGCGGCTTATGAGCGGATGCTAAGGGTCACGGACCCAAAGGTAGAAAAGAAAGTTGCTGCTCAGAAGGAAACTGGAACTGATAACAAAGGTAAAAAATCATCCGCCAAGGCCGACGACGACGATAAAGTTATGCGCACTGATGCCGGGGTTAATCCCCTGTCGGTGGATGACAAGAACTCCACTCTGGAGGATAAGCTGAAGACCGGCTTCAAAGCGGCATACGAGGAACGCGTCGGCCTAGCGGCCTAGCGTTCGGTTTCCCGGTTTCTGGTTGTCGGTTGTCAGTTAAAGGATTTTAAACCGACAACCGATAACCGACAACTAACAACCATTTTCGACTGAAAGGAGAAAAATTATGTTCATAAATGCGGATCACCCGATTGGATGTAGCTACAGTGATGGTTACTTACAAGGGGACGGCGCTTTAGGGCAGGTGGTAAAGATTGTCGGTGATGATCTGTTTGCGGTAAACACCGATCCTGCCGCTAAATCCTTCGGGTTGCTCAAAAAGGATTATGCCAACGGCGATATGCCGGGGATTTACTGCGGCGGCGGTATTTACACCACCGATGTGTTTTCCGGCGCTATTGCCGCCGGTGATGACCTGATGGTAGGGGCCGATGGCAAACTTGCTAAACTGGCCACACCCGGCATCGACCTGAAGGTGGCTGAGGCGATCAGTGTCTCCGGCGGTGTACTGAAATTTAAATCATGAGGGAGGTGTAGATAAACTAATGGAACAATTGAATGTACAATCCCAGGAATACATGGAGGCTATGGCGGGACTGATGTCCGAGGGGTCACTGACCCAGGCCATGGAGTCCCCTGAGGGCTTACAGGCTCTGGCCGCCGCTATTTCCGGGCCGATAGAGCAGGAGATTAAGCGCAAGGAGATTAGCTCCCTGCTGCTTACACGGCATGTCCTGCCTAAAGGTGAGCGCCTGGTCTACCAGAAGAAACCCCAGGGCGGAGAGCCTCCGCTGGCAATTATTTTGAAGCGATTTCCACCATGAAAGCCCCGTTGCCAGAAAAAGTAGGTGGGTAAATGGCTGCGGGGCCTTCCCCGCTACTGGATCAGTAAGGAGGGAGAAGCCCGGGAACAGGAGCTAGGTCAGGACGAGGTGGAGTTCCCCACTAACCGTATTCATACAGCACCGATGGTGGATGTAAGTGTGTTGCGGCACGGCAATATCGGCACCTTGCTGGATATTCAGACCTCTGCTGCGGATGAGATCCGGAAAGAGACGGAGTGCCTCCGCAGGCAATTACACTAAAGGATTACCCGCAAGCGCACCAACAGTGTTATATCGGCAGCGGTACCGACGGAGAACACTGTAGAAGTATCCGGCGGCGTGCTTACACCAGAA
>QIFF01000108.1 GCA_003230635.1 bacterium
ATCTGGTCTGTAGCGGGGCCAGGCCCCTGGCGGTTACCAACTGCCTGAACTTCGGCAATCCGGAAAAGCCTGAAATTATGTGGCAGTTTGAGCAGGCTGTCAAGGGCATAACTGAGGCCTGCCGCTGCTTTGATACGCCGGTGACCGGGGGCAATGTCAGTTTTTATAACGAAACCATGGGAGAGGGTATTTACCCCACCCCGGTAATCGGGATGGTGGGATTGCTGGAGGATGGTTCGCAGCGGGTTAGCCCCTGGTTTAAGCAAGAGGGTGACCTGGTAGTCTTGTTAGGGGAAACCGGAAATGACTGGGGGGGCAGCGAGTATCTTAAAATAATGCACCAGCGCTGCGACGGCAAGCCTCCACAGCTAAATTTGGAGACGGAAAAGCAACTACAAAAGTTGTGCCTGGCGGCGATTGGCCAGAGCCTTATACACTCGGCCCATGACTGCTCCGAGGGCGGGCTGGCGGTAGCCCTGGCTGAATGCTGCCTGGCTCCAGAGGAACAAGCTTACGGGATACACCTGGAACTGGAGAGTACTCTTCCTCCCTGGCTGGTGCTCTTTGCCGAGTCCGCCTCGCGGATTGTGGTTTCTTTGTCTGAGGATAACTTACAGCATTTGCAGGAATTAGCCGGCCAGTACCAAACCCCGCTCCAGGTGTTGGGTAAGGTGGCTGGCCAGCGCCTGGTAATCGGGAAATGGATTGACCTGGGGCTAAAGGAGTTGGCCCATGCCTGGCGGGGGAGTATTGGGCGCTTGTTGCAGTAAAATTTTAAAAAAGATGTCGGCTTTAGTGAGCCACATAATGAGGGAAGAAACATGAAAATAGGGTGCCTGCTAGGAGTTTCGCAGTATAAACACGAGAGTGACCTCCCGGCGTGTAAAAATGACATTGAACTCATCGAAAAAATTCTCAAAGCTACAAGTGGGTACGATGAAGTCCTTTGTCTCGCAACAAATCAACCCAGTTCTAAAATCAAGCAACAGATTGTAAGTTTCCTCACTCAGTTTAAAGACAACCAAATAAGTCAAGTTCTTTTCTACTTTACTGGTCATGGTGACTTTGATGGAAAAGAATTTTACTACTTGTTAAACGATTTTGAAACCTCTCGGCGTAAGCAAACAGCCATTGAAAATAGTGAACTAGATGAGTGGCTCCGCATCTTGAACCCAGAACTCACGGTGAAAATAGTGGATGCATGCCATGCCGGAGTTCAATACATCAAAGACCCGGAGGCATTCGGAAAATATCTCCATGAAATAAAGCCAAAGGCATTCAAAAACTGTTATTTTATGTATTCTTCTCAGAAGGAAGAATATTCTTATCAAGACCATGAGTTGAGTCATTTTACAAGGAGTTTCGCTAAATCTATTGCTAACTTCAGCGGGACAGAAATGCGTTTTAAAGATGTTATTGATTATATTTCCGACGATTTTGAAACTAGTCCCAATCAAACACCGCTTTTCGTAACACAAGCAACCAACACAGAGACTTTCACGGCCATAGATGGAAAGCTCCGACATCTGATTTCACAACACTTGTCAAGCTATGCTCCACTGGGAGCAAGCGCAACAGCAGCCACTTTATCCTCAGCAGTAACAGATAAGAAGACATCACTGATTGAATTTGTCAAGACAGATGCAAAAAGGTATTGCACAAAGGATGAACTCATGGAAAGGTTGGAGGCCATAAAAAAATTCTGGGACGACCCTTCATTGAGCGATGAAGTGAGCGAACTATATAACTTTGATATTGCCTTATTAGCCAGTCTTGTTGGGGAAGTTCCGAGATTAAAGGACGTCGGGAAATGGCTTGCGGAAAATAAAAATGACTATTTTGCTGAGCCAACTTACACAATGGAGGAGTACACAAAAGAAATTGAGGTGCCAATGAAAACTAGTTCCTGGTTAGCCCCAGTGAGCCTATTTTCTTCGCGACCATGCACAATAGAGACTGTGACAAGGGAACGTAAGGTTTGTACGGGTTATCATCTCACACAAGACACGGATTTTGTAGCAGTTCGTGTGGCAGCTATACCAAAGTTTCAGAACCTCAAGTGGCATGATTTCCATCTGGTTTTCGTATTTTCAAAAACAGAGATTAGATTTTTCTATTTATTTAGTGTGTTTAAAGAAATTAATTGGGCGGAGAGAAAACGCTATCCAGTAGAGCCAGAGAAATGGCGCATGCTAGTTGCTCAGCTCAAAGATCAAAGTGATATTACCCACTTACTCGAGAAAATTGTCGTTGAGTTTGGCAACTATATCATGGAACCAATTCGCTCAGAGTTTTTGCCTTCCAACACAGACGATACTAGACAGGAATTGCAGGATAAATAAGTATGTTTGAAGCAAAAGAAAAATGCGGGGTTTTCGGGATTTACGGCCATAAGGAGGCGGCTAACCTGACTTACCTGGGTTTGTACGCCCTGCAGCATCGCGGTCAGGAAAGCGCCGGGAGTCAGGAAAGCGCCGGGATTGTTTCCTTTGACGGTGATTACCTGCACCTGGAGAAGGGGATCGGCCTGGTGGCGGATGTCTTTGATGAGGAGCGCTTACAGGCTTTACCCGGTTTTACTGCCATCGGTCATGTGCGTTATTCCACCACCGGCGGCACCCTCTTGAAAAACGCCCAGCCCTTTGTGGTGGACTACGCCCGCGGCTCACTGGGGATTGCCCATAACGGTAATCTGGTTAACGCCCAAATAGTGCGGGAGCGGCTGGAGGATGAAGGCTCCATTTTTCAATCCACCATGGATACCGAAATCGTCGCCCACTTGATTGCCCGCTCCCCCTGCCCCCTCTTTGAGGACGCCCTGGTAGATGCCCTCAGCAAAGTGCAGGGGGCCTATAGTATGGTCTTGTTGACTCCCAAAAAGTTGGTAGGGGTGCGCGATCCTTATGGTTTTCGCCCCTTGATTTTGGGACGCTTGGATGGGGCTTATATCCTGACCTCGGAAAGCTGTGTCTTGGACCTGATCGAGGCCGAGTATGTGCGGGATATAGAGCCGGGCGAGGTGGTGGTGATTGACAAAGAGGGCTTGCGCAGTTATAAGCCCTTCCCCCTGATGCGGGAGGCTTTTTGCATCTTTGAATTCATCTATTTTGCCCGCCCTGACAGCAATTTCGGCGGAGAAAATGTTGCCCAGGTGCGGAAAAGGTTAGGCCGGCAACTGGCCCGCGAAACTCCGGTAGAAGCAGACATTGTCGTTCCTGTGCTTGATTCAGGGGTTTATGCCGCTATGGGTTATGCCGCTATGGGATACGCTGCGGAGTCAGGCCTTCCTCTTGAGCGCGGGCTGGTGCGCAATCACTACGTTGGCCGCACCTTTATTGAGCCGCGCCAGGCCATCCGTCACTTTGGGGTCAAAATCAAGCTCAATCCAGTTAGAAAACTGCTGGAGGGCAAGAGGGTGATTGTGGTGGATGACTCCATTGTTAGGGGCACCACCAGCCGCAAAATTATCGCCATGATCCGCCAGGCCGGAGCTAAGGAGGTGCATATGCGCATCAGCGCTCCCCCCAGTAAATTCCCCTGTTTCTATGGGATTGACACCCCCACCCGCAAGGAATTGATCGCCGCCACCAAGAGTGTGGAGGAAATCTCCCAATACCTTACCACTGACTCCCTGGGCTACCTGAGCCTGGAGGGCCTGCTTCAGACGGTGGGGAGAGAAGACAACGGCTTCTGCACCGCCTGCTTTTCCGGTAATTATCCCATCAAGTCTTCCTGGAGAAAGAAGCGCCAGTTGAGGCTGTTCGAGAGGGTATGAGTACCTTTATTGAATGGTCGCGAAAATTGATGGGCTTAAGTCCTGAACTCCAAGGAAAGTTTTGGCTCTCATTCCTCATTATTTTTGTCCTCTGGCTTCTGCGCAAGTTACTCTTGTCATTAGTATTGCCCAGGATTGAAGATTTGCGCATTCGTTATCAATGGCGCAAATCTTCCAGCTACCTGGCTGCTGCTATCGGCATATTGCTGATCGGGCGCATATGGTTTGCAGGGTTTAAAACCATAGCAACCTTTTTGGGTCTATTATCTGCCGGTCTGGCGATTGCCCTGAAAGACCCATTAGTAAATCTTGCCGGCTGGATTTTTATCATCTGGCGGCGGCCGCTTGAGGTGGGGGACCGGGTTCAAATTGGGGAACATGCGGGAGATGTTATTGACTTGCGGATATTTCAATTTACCCTTTTGGAAATAGGCAACTGGGTTGATGCGGATCAAAGCACCGGCAGGGTCCTTCATATCCCCAACGGCAAGGTCTTTACGGAAATGCTGGCCAATTACAGTAAGGGCTTCCAATACATCTGGCACGAAATTTCTGTTCTGGTAACCTTTGAGAGCGACTGGCAAAAAGCAAAAGACATATTGCAGAAAATCGCAAACAAACACTCAGAACACCTGAGCAAATCGGCTGCAAAAAAGGTAAAAGAGGCAGCGCAAAAATTCCTCATATTTTACTCCAAGCTAACCCCCACCGTTTATACAAGCGTCAAAGACAGCGGCATCCTTTTAACAATACGTTACCTTTCTGAACCGCGCCTCCGCCGCGGCAGCCAGCAAGCCATCTGGGAAGATATTTTGCGGGAATTCGCTGAATGTGAGGATATAGATTTCGCCTACCCCACCCAACGATTTTATAATAACCTTCTTGAGGGAAAAGTGGGGGCTAAACCCTCTTCAGATACAAACCCCACATAGGATAAGCTGACATTACTTGCCCACCGTCATTGCCAGTTTCCTCCCGCTACCACAAATTCAGCCTCCACCTCGGGCGGCAATTCGGGTGCCGGGTGCAGAAGATTCCCCTTAACGCCGGTTTTAGTTGTCCCAACCGCGATGGTGGTCTGGGCAAGGATGGCTGCATTTATTGCGGGGCGCAGGGGGCGGGGGCCGAACTCGGTCAGAATTTCCTCAGCGTGCGCCGGCAGATGCTGGAAGGAATGCGCAATACCTCCAAGAAACATCCCGACTGCAAGTTCATCGCTTACTTCCAAGCCTTTTCCAATACCTATGCCCCGGTAGAGACTTTAAACAGGTTGTATAAGGAAGCCCTGGGCGTTGATCCGCGGGTGATTGGTC
>QIFF01000327.1 GCA_003230635.1 bacterium
GTCCTTATGTGCAAACTATTCCCTATACCATTCAATCCGCCATAAGTTTTACCCACAGCAAGGCTAAGTTATTGCAGCCGGTAATTCATGGTAGTCACGGCCCCGGCTATATGGAAAAGTGTTTGCAGGATTTGGGCAAGCGGTTGGGATGTTCCAAGGGGCAAGTGCGTAAGGCCTGGCAAAAAGCCCGTCAGGCCCAGGAATCATTTGTGGACAAAATCCAAACGCGAGGCAAGGAAATCCTGGACAATTTAACGGACCAGGATATGGCGGTGGTAATTTTCAGCCGTCCCTATAACGGCTGTGACCGGGGGTTAAATCTCGACTTGCCGCACAAGTTACGGAATCTGGGGTTCCTGCCCATTCCGGTGGATTTCCTGCCCCTTGAGGGAGCCAAAGATGTCAGGGATTGGCCAAACATGTATTGGCGTTACGGCCAGCGAATTTTACGGGGAGCGGATTTTGTTAGAGGCAATCCAAGACTTTCAGCGGTTTATCTGGGCAATTTCAGTTGCGGCCCGGATTCCTTTATCGGTCATTTTTTCAACAACCGAATGGCGGGTAAACCTTATCTGCATTTGGAGGTTGATGAACACAGTGCGGATGTGGGGGCGATTACTCGTTGTGAGGCCTTTCGTGACAGCTTAGAAAGTATCAGGCAGAAGGGATGGAAACCGCAAAATGAAATCCGCGGCAAATTTCTCCTGCCCAAGGATTCCCCCCGCAAGCTTTACATTCCTAATATGTCTGCCCATTGCTCCGCTCTGGCAGCGGCCTTTCGCCGCCATGGCGTCCAGGCAGAGGTGATGCCGGAGCCTGACAGCGAAAGCCTCAATTGGGGAAGGCGTTATACCTCGGGACGTGAGTGTTACCCCTGTATTGTTACCACCGGGGATATGGTTAAAAAGATTAAAAGACCTGACTTCGATCCGGCCAAAGCCGCCTTCTTTATGCCTTCGGGCGATGGCCCTTGTCGTTTTGGTCAATACAATATGTTCCATCGTATGGTGCTTGATGAGTTGGGCTGCGAGCAAGTTCCGATTTACGCCCCCGTACAAGACGCAAAATTTTATAAAGCAATAGGTGTAGTCGGTGATGACTTTATTCCTCATCTTTGGCAGGGTGTTTTAGCGGTTGATTTGTTAGAGCAATTGGTGCGCGAGGTTCGGCCTTATGAATTAAATCCGGGGGAAACGGATAAGGTTCATCAGGAGTATATGGACAAGCTATACCAGGCTATAGAAGAAGATAAGACCTGGGAGGTTATGCAGGAGGCGAAGAATGCAATTTCCCAAGTTCCGCACAATGGTGAGGAGCAGCGCCCGGTAATTGGGATTGTGGGGGAGATATTCGTACGTTCCAATGCGTTTTGTAATAATGATTTGGTGCGTGAAATAGAGAGAGTGGGCGGAGAAGCATGGTTGCCGCCGGTGCGCGAGTGGTTTCTGTATATAGCTCACATGGCTAAAAGGCACACCTGGCTGGACAAAAAATACCGTGATTTTGTCCATGCCTATTTAACTGAGCGTTTTCTCAAAAAAATAGAATACCGCTTTCAACAAGCTTTTAAGTCTGTAATGCGCAATCATGATGAACCTTCAATGGCTGAGTCTTTGGAGTACAGCCAGCCTTATATTGATATTTCTATTGAGGGTGAAGCTACTTTAAGTATTGGTAACACTATTGATTATATAAGGAAAGGGGCGTCCGGGATTATTAACACCATGCCTTTTACCTGTATGCCCGGAACGATAGTCAGCGCTATTCTGAAGCGCCTGCGCCGCGACTACCAGCAAATCCCCTGTCTTGATATAGCTTTTGACGGGCTGGAGCAAACAAGCAGCAAAGTCAGACTACAAGCCTTCATTCACCAGGCCAGGCAATATCAGATGCGGAAGTCCAGGGCATGAAATCCAAGGTAGCGGTTTTAAAAACCAATCCTGCCGCGGTGTTGGAAGATTATAAAAAATTAATGCACCTGGCGGATTACCAGAAATACCTGCCCAAAGACAAAGACACCGCCCTGAAAATCAACATTTCCTGGCATCACTTCTATCCCGCCTGCTCCACCACTCCCTGGCAGTTAGAGGGAGTTATCAAAACCCTGCTGGATGACGGCTATAAGGCGGAATTAATTCACGGCTGCCACAACAAGACCGTAGTAGTAAGCGCCAAACGGGGTGAGGTTCTCAACAAGCACAAGCCGGTGCTGGAGAAATACGGCCTGCGCAATGTCCATCTTTACGAGGGAGAAGAGTGGGTTACCTATGAGCCTAAGGGCGAAATGCTGGTGCTGCCGGAGATTTTCCCCCAGGGGATTCAAATCCCCAAGCGCATGTTCGGGGAAAATATCATTCACCTGCCCACCATGAAGACGCACGTTTTTACCACTATGACCGGGGCGATGAAAAACGCCTTCGGTTCGGCGGCTTGCTGCACGAGAAACGCCACTGGACACACAGCGTCATTCACGAAACCCTGGTAGATTTACTGATGATTCAGAAGGAAATTCACAGCGGTTTATTCGCTGTAATGGACGGTAGCTTTGTCGGGGACGGGCCGGGGCCGCGCTGTATGGTTCCCTCTGTAAAGGGCTATATCCTGGCCAGTGCCGACCAGGTAGCTATTGACGCCGTCTCGGCCAAGATGATGGGTTTTGACCCCATGTCCTTAAAGTTTATTCGCC
>QIFF01000329.1 GCA_003230635.1 bacterium
AGCCAGGCCAGCTCAATTCCCGAGCGCTGGAGCTGTTCCAATAGATGGGGGGTGAAATGCAAGCCCGCAGTGGGAGCCGCCACCGCCCCGGGACGGCGGGCATAAATTGTTTGGTAACGCTCGCTGTCATTCGGACGTTCCCCCTTGATATAGGGGGGCAAAGGCACCTGTCCCACCGCCTGCAAGATATCTTTCCATTTGCCTTGATAGCTGAACTTCACCCGCCAGTGGCCGTCGTCCCGTTCGGCGATTACCTTCCCCCGTAACCTGTCCTGCACCCGGAAAGCCAGGCCCGGCTTTACCTTGCCCTTGATCAGCACCTCCCAGACATCGGCCTCTATCTGATGTACCAGCAACAGTTCCAGCTTGCCGCCGCTTTTACTCTTATGCGCTAGCAGGCGGGCGGGAATTACCCGGGTATCGTTGAGCACCAGCAGGCAATTTTCAGGCAGGTAATCCCCCAGATGGGCAAAGACGCTATGCTCCAACCGCCCGCTGTCACGATTAACCACCAGCAGGCGGGACTGGTCGCGCTGTTGGACCGGGGCCTGGGCGATTAACTCAGGCGGTAGGTAATAATCAAATTCCTGTAATTTCATCTCCAACCTTCACCCCGCATGTTTCGGCCACCCCGGCCTTGACTTCCAGCACCCGGTCTGCCGGGCTTGAGGGGCGGTAACGGGTAAGCTGGCGCACAGGCCCGGAAGGCGGGGAGACATGGGGGGTGATGTCAACCACTTTTCCATTTAAAATCCAGATTAGGTCCAAAGAAAATTTCATGTCTTTCATCCAGAAGTAATGATAGTCGGGGTGCTCGAAGATAAAGAGCATGCCGGCGTTTTCGGCCAAACTCTTGCGCCCGCTCAAGCCGCGCTGTCTCAGGGCCGGGGTGTCGGAGATTTCCACCCGGATTGAACAGTTGTTGAGTTTAAAGACGGCTGTTTTGTATTGGGAGGCGTATTGCGCTTCAGGACAAATCAGCAAGATCAAGCAGGCCAGCCCGATGAGGAAAAGTTTGATGTTTCGGCCTGTCCCCAGGCCGAAACCCTCCCGGGGCTGCGATGCCCTTAAAGTTTTCGGCTTGAGGACAAGCCGAAAAATCGAGCCGTCAGGCATTGTGCTTATCTTTCAAGTGCCGCTTGGAGATTTTGCCGCTGCCGGTCTTGGGCAGCTCCGAGCGGAATTCCACTTGGTGGGGAACTTTGTAAGGGGCCAGGTGTTGGCGGCAGAAATCCTTGAGCTTCCCTTCGCTGGATTGGCTGTTTTCTTTCAAGACTACCACCGCCTTGGGCACCTCCCCCCGCTGGGGGTCGGGGATGCCGATCACTGCGGCTTCGGCTATTGCCGGGTGACGGTATAAGACGTCCTCTACCTCCCGCGGATAGACATTCATCCCGCGCACAATGATTAACTCTTTCTTGCGGTCAACTACATAGATATAGCCGTCCTCATCCAGGCGGGCCAGATCCCCGGTATAAAGCCAGCCGTCTTTAATCATTCCCTCGCTGGCGGCAGGGTTTTGCCAATACCCCTGCATGACGTTGGGGCCGCTTACCAGCAGCTCCCCCACCTCTCCGGGGGGGAGGGTTTGCCCGTCTTCATTCACTACCTTTACCTGGACACCCGGCAGGGGCGGCCCCACTGAGCAGGGCTTGGCCTTGCGCTGTGGGTTGATGGAAACCACCGGAGAGGCCTCGGACAGTCCGTAACCCTCCAGCAGGGAACAGCGGTACTTGTTTTCAAAGCGCTGCCGCACTTCCTGCGGTAGGGGTGCTCCCCCGCAAATACAGATCCGCAGCGGGTTCAACCAGCGGGCCAGGCGGGACAAGTCGGCATTGGCCAGCATGTTATAAACCGCGGGAACGCCCAGCAAAATCGTTGGGCGGTGTTTTTTGATTGCCTGGCGAATCAGCTTGCGCCCGATGCCGGGCAAGAGCACAATCCTGGCCCCGGCATAGATGGGCAACAAAAGGGAAACCGTCATGGTAAAGGAATGGAAGAGGGGCAGAAAAACCAGGAAGCGGTCTCTGGCACTTAGGGGAAAGGCCTGGGAGCAGGCTTGGACATTGGCTCTCAAATTGGCATGGCTCAGAACGGCCCCTTTGGGCCGCCCCGTGGTCCCGGAGGTATAAATGATCACCGCGGGGGCAGTGCTGTCGGCAAAGGATAGCTCCGGGTGGCCGTCCCCCCTGCGGCAGACCTCATCCAGGCTCAAGCAGTCCTGAGCGACTCCCTGGGCAAGAATCACCTGGCGCACAGTGTCCGGCAGGGAGCGCCGGCTTGTCAGGGGTTGGTAAAGCTCAGCCGTGGTAATCAGGGCACAGGCCCCGGAGTTTTCCAGGATATAGTTGATTTCCTCTGCCGCCAAAAAGGAGTTGACCGGCACCGCTACCGCCCCCATTTGAAATAGGGCGCAAAGCAGGCGCAAATATAGTCCGGCGAATTGGGCAAAAGCAGGGCTACCCGTTCCCCGGGCCGGACTCCCACCTGTTTTAACCCCCTGGCCAGGGCCAGGGTTTGCTGGTACAATTCCAGGTAGCTGAGAGCTTGCTCAGAAAAAATCAGGGCGGTGTCTTTGGGGCGTTGATGGGCCTGAATGGCCAGCAATTCTCCCAGGGGCATGGTTTATTTCTCTCCTTTTGCGGGAAGCATCATTTCCAGTGCTTGGTTGGCGTAGAGGCGTACTGTTTTGTCTTCATCCTCGGCGGCTTGCCTGAGGGCCGCCAGAGAGGCTTCGCTCTTAATGCGGGCCAGAGAAACCACCGCCAGGCGGCGAGAGCTGGGGTGAGTGCTGGTCTGCAACACCTTGATTAAAAAGGCAGCCAGCCGACCATCTCCCAGCCGCCAGCTGTTAATATAGTGCAGCAGGCGGTTTTCCAAAACAAAATCCGGCTTACTCTCCCATTCGGCGATTAACTTGGGCAGGCTTTCTT
>QIFF01000308.1 GCA_003230635.1 bacterium
ATTTAACCGCAGGCATATGTTTGATATTCCGAGGATTAAATTTTGAGCATAACGCAGATATTGGAAGAAAAGGCCATTTTTCAAGGTGCCCAGTTGAGGTAGGAGTGCACTCTGATGTCTGTCCCTTACTGCTGTATTACCTGCAAGCAACCGCTGCAAGTGCGGCAGGATTATTATCTGTGTCCCGAGTGCAAAGTCCGATATCGGCGGTTCGCCGGGGTGCCGAATTTCAAGTTGGGCGAACTTTACCCTGGGGAAGAAAAGGTGCTGGAGGCCATCGCCCGGCAGTATGAGCAGGCGGATTTCGTCGAGATGATGCAATATGCTGACAGCCGCCCGGAAAAAAATGTTCTTCCCTGGGAATTGCGGCGCAGCTTGAGATTTGAAGATAAGGATGAACAGGGGAAAAAAGAATGGCTGGCTAATTATACCCGGGACACTATTGTCGAGGAGGGCAAGAGCCAGCTCCAGGTAATGCAAACCCTGCTGAAACACGCCCCGCAAAAACCAAGGCCGGGAGTGTGCTTGGAGATTGGCTGCGGCCGGGGCCCGTTTTCCATAGCGGCTTCGACTATCTTCCGGGAGGTTTTTGCTTTAGATATAGATATGGCCTCAGTGATTCTGGCCCAAAAATATTGTGAAAGCCAGGGCATCGGCAACATAAAATTCTTCAGTGCCTCCTCCAGCGCCTTACCCTTTTCCGACGACTGCTTTGACCTGGTGAATTCCCAGGCGGTCCTGGAACATGTGACTGACCAACTAGAAAGCCTGCGAGAAATTCAGCGGATGTTGGCGCCCGGAGGTTGTTTTACCGGCGATTCGGTAAACAGGTACAACCTGGTTACCCCGGAGCCACACGTTGATCTGCGCCTGATCGGCTTTCTCCCCAAATCCTTGGCCCATAAGCTTTCCTTAGCCTTAAAAAACCTTCCCTACGATGATATTAAACCTTTATCTTATTTCCAGCTTAAGGCTATGCTTCAGGAGGCTTTCGGCACAAACTATAAAATTATCCCCTTCATCGAATTAGAGAAGATGGCCGGGATTACCCAATCCGTAATGAAGCGGCTGCCGCGCATCTTCTTGAAACACTTTACCCATACCCATTACATCCTGGGAATAAAGTAGGTTATTCTTTCCTGAATAAGGATTTTAATCTGGTTAGAAGGGAGAGCCTCGTACCCCCCTACAAAAGAGGGCGGGGACAAGCCCCGGCCCCTACACAAGCAATTTCTCCACTCCGGCCAGGACATCCTCTACCTGAACAGCGTCCAGACAGGGGGGAGCGCCTTCGGGCGAGGGCTGACACTCAGTGAAAAACCTTTGCCGGCAGGGACGGCAGTCAAATTCCTTGATTACCGTTACATAGGACAGGCTCCGGCTGTAGGGCGCTGTGGTCTGCGGACTGCCGGGACCGAAAATTGCTACAATGGGGGTTCCCACTGCCGTAGCCAGGTGCATCAGGCCGCTGTCGTTACCGATAAATAAGCGGCAGCGCTCAAGCAGGGCGGCTACCCGGGTCAGGCTTGTCCCGCAGACAATGGTTTGGCCATGCAGGCCGATCTGGGTTTTGAGTTGCTCCAGGAGTGCTCTTTCGTTGCCGCTGCCCAAGAGCAGTAAATGCGCCTGGTAGCGTTCAATCAGTTCCTTTCCCACTTGGGCAAAGCGCTGATGAGGCCAGCGTTTGCCTGCCTTAACCGCCCCTGGATGAATAGCGATTAATGGGCCGGAAGCCTTAATATCTTGTTCCGCCAAAAATTCTTGCGCCCACTGCACATCTTGAGGTTTTAGTTTTAAGACCAGTTGTTTATCCTGAGGGGCAACCTCAACCCCCAAAGCCTGCACCAATTCCAGATAGTATTCCGCCTGATGTTGGAATTTACTGGCTGGCTTCAGCGGGATGGCTTGGGTCAAGAGCAGGCGGCGCCCGTCGGTGGAATAACCCACCCTTTGCGGAATGCCGCTCAAAAAGGCAATCAGCGCTGCGTGGAAGGAATTGGGGAAGAGAACTGCCAGCTCAAAGTGAAGGCGGCGCAGGCGGCGGAAAACCTGCCAGCGGGCCAGCCAGGATTGGTGCTCCCCCCTGGGGTCGTAAATTAGTGTTTGGCTGACCCGGGGGTGAGTTTCCAGCAGAGGGGCCACCCAGGGGTTGGCCAGAATGGTGATTTGACTGTGCGGGAAGGCCTTGCCCAGACTGGTGAGGGCGGGGGTACAGAGCAAGGCATCACCCACCCAGTTGGGAGCCTTGACCAAAATGCGTTGTGCTTGTTTGATATCAAGGGATTCTGGCATGATGGTTTATTGACCCGCATTATTCACTTAAGGGTGCCTTGAAAAATGAGAATTTTCGTTCAAGATCAAGGCATGCGAAAAATTTAACCGCAGGCATATGTTTGATATTCCGAGGATTAACGCAGATATTGGAAGAAAAGGCCATTTTTCAAGGTGCCCTTAAGCTCATCGCCAGTAAAGCATTTACAATTGCCACCGCTACTGAACTGCCCCCTTTATGCCCGCGGTTGGTAACATAAGGGATAGCTAACGCCTGCACCGCCAGCTTACTTTCCGCCGCCCCCACAAAACCTACCGGTACTCCGACAATGACCGCCGGGGCGGGTTTGCCCTGGCTGATTAATCGGCAAATCTCCAGCAGGGCGCTGGGGGCGTTGCCAATTACCAGCAGGCAGTTTCCCCTTTGTTTGCCCAGTAAGCGCAGGCTGGCGGCGGCACGGGTAATTTGACGGGCTTGGGCGTATTGGGCCACCCGCTTATGCCTGATCCAGCAGATCAATTCCCCGCCCAGCTGCTTTAGCAACCGGCGGTTAATCCCCGCCTTAACCATTTGCACATCGGTGATAATATTTGCCCCTGCCCTCAAGGCCTGACAGGCAGCCCCGACAGCCTGGGGATGGATTAGCAACTCATCAGCCCAATCCACATCACCCGTGGCATGCACCACCCTTTTGACAATCTGTGCTTCCCCTGGGGGAAAATGGTGGTCGGCTAATAACTCGTCAATAATGGCAAAGCTTTTTTTTTGGATTGCCTGGGGAGTTGTGGGAATCATGGCGAAACACTTTCAATTCTATCTTTAACAATTTCCAGCAGGCGCGGGTCGTCACCAATCGGAGGGGTAGTAATGATCTGGACGCCCTGGTACTTGGCGGCTTCATCAGCAACGGCCTGGGGAATGTCAACCCTCACATGAGCACCGTCACAGAGAAAAAAGGAAACCACTACAATTTTTTCAACTCCCTCGGCCACCAGCCTGGCAATACTCTGGGCTAGAGTGGGTTCGGCCAGTTGCAAAAAGGCCGGCTCCACTGCCTGCCAGGAGCCTTGCCGGGATAAAAGCTCCGCCGCTTGATGCAGGTTTTGATTGCCTTCGGCAATCCGACTGCCATGCCCCAGCAGCACTATTCCTGTTTTCATAAGCAATCCCCAAGGAAAAAATCCCTTTTTTTAGGGTATCTTGAAAAATTAGAATTTTCATTCAATATCAAGGCATGCGAAAAATTTAACCGCAGGCATATGTTTGATATTCCGAGGATTAAATTTTGAGCATAACGCAGATATTGG
>QIFF01000293.1 GCA_003230635.1 bacterium
GATGTTGACGGTGGTTGGCAGGCGGCGGCCTGTTGCGTCTCCCCCCCTTACCAGCTTGAGCGCCAGCATTTCCTTGGCTAACTCACGCAATTGGGCAGATATTTTACCCTTTAACTCGTGGGAAGATTCCAGGGACTCAAGCGGGAGCTGAGATTTTTTGTCGATGAGGGGCGAGAAGTTCCTAGCGGGTAAACCGTGTTTAAGAGGATTGGACAAGGGAATCGGATTTGAGGCCAGGCGGTATTTGGCGGTAGCGATTTGCTTCTCCAACAGGGTTTGCAATATTTCTCTCTCAGCGTCGCCGAGAGGTGTTTTCCCTTTATTCCGCTTCAGCGCTTCGGCGCGCAGGCGGGACTTTTTGCCCGCCATTATGGCGACCGCTTTATTTTGCCTGCTTAAGCTTATTAGTTCATTGCCCAGTTTGCGCAGTGAGGAAACGGCAATGGGGGTTAGGTTGGGGTTGTTCAAACCAGCCAGTTGCCGGCTGAGTTGTTTCAGTTCTTCTCCTTGTTGCAGGAGGTTATCATCCAGGGTAGAACGTTTTGCAGGGCTGGAGATAATCTTGTTGCCGGTGATAATTCCTGGATGGAGATATTTTCGCAGAGAATTCCGCAGCCGGGGCAGGGCCAGGGCGGAAGATATGGATAAGCAACTGATTATTAGCAAGGGGAAAAGGAAATTATAGCGGTTTAAGTTTGGTGCGCGGTGGGGGAAAATCAGGCCGGGCTTAAATCTCTTCAGTTTCTCCTGTACCCGCCTGGCCAGAACGAGACGCAGCGGTGACGGCTGATTGAACTGCCTGTTATCCCAGAGGGTTAACAGGCCTTGTCTGAGTTGGAGCCGGCTGTCAATCAAGCCAATAACTTTGCGGGGAGAGTTAGTCCTGAAAAAGAGGAAGTGAAGGTTAAAAATGTAGCTGTAGCCGATAAAACATAATAAAGTGGCTTCCTCGGCAAAGGGAAAGCGCTCAATAAAATACTCTTTGGTTGCCAAAAGGATAAGGAATAAAGCACCACCTACAGCCAGAACCGCAAAACTGGTGCGTTCCAGGTCCATGAACTTGGCTCGCCAGTAGGATTTGCTGACCCGGTTTTGGAGCAGGGAGAAATCTAAGGGGGGCTTTCCTTTAGTGTGGCGGGGCTGATAAATGGTGGTAAAATAACCCGTGATGCAAACCAAAATGAAGAACAGGGTTGGAATGAGCCAGCCGATCAGCAGCCCCCCAACCAGCCAGTCGCGTAAAAATACTCCCTGAACTTGCTGGGGTGAAATCAGATTTACCCCCTGGGCAAGGTAATGCAAACCCCGGTAAAGAAAAGCCTCCACTTGGGGAGGCAGGAGGACATAAATCGCTGCTCCCAGATTATCCCAGAATCCAAGCCCGATCAGGAATAATACTCCCAGTATCAGCAACCTTTTGCTTGAACGCATAAAGAGATTGGGTCTCGCCATGCTAAACTACCCTTTAGGGCACCTTGAAAAATGGCCTTTTCGCCCAATATCTGCGTTATGCTCAAAATTTAATCCTCGGAATATCAGGCATATGCCTGCGGTTAATATGCCTGCGGTTAAATTTTTCGCATGCCTTGATCTTGAACGAAAATTCTCATTTTTCAAAGCACCCTCTACCTAAAATTACAATGAGTTGCCCCCCACCCTTAGGGGTCAACTTAATCTTAAACAACCCCATTTTAATTATACCCTAGCGGGGAGAAGTTGTAAAGATATTGCTTGGCAAGTGGGGGGAGTGAATTGGGAGTAGGCTGACCGAGAATGTAGTTGCCTGATTCATCAGGTACGATATAGATGGCCCAATGAATTGGGCAACTACAATGTGCGGTACGGTTGGGGGCAAGCGGCAGGGGTTCTCGGTCAGCCTGAGAAGAAGCCTACCCGGCAAAGAATTGGGGAAACTGGAGACGCAGTTTTTCGTCAACCTGTTTTACGATATCCAGGGCCAGTTTCAGGGCGCGCCGCCCTTCTTCCCCGCTAACCAGGGGGCGGGAGCGCTTTTTGACGCATTCCAGAAAGGCGCTTAACTCTGCCTTCAATGGCTCTTGAGGAGTGATCTTGACCCGGGTTTTTTCCAGGCTGAAGTCCCGCTTGGCTTTTTCCGGCTCCGGTTCGGGCACCAGTTTATAACTGGTCAACTCTTGGTGCAGGTAATCCAGGGCAAGGTATTGCCCTGCCTGGAAAATGCGCAGTCGGCGCATCTGTTCAGGAGAAACCCGGCTGCAGGTGAGATTAGCCACACAACCGTTTTCAAATTCCAGGCGGGTGGTGGCAATATCAATTTGCCGCGAGAGCACCGGTACCCCGGAGGCGTAAATCCGCTTGACCGGACTGGGGACTATATCCTGGACTATATCCAGGTCGTGAATCATTAAATCCAGGAGCACATCCACATCCAATCCCCTGGCAACAAAGGGGCCGAGGCGGTGCACCTCAATAAAGAGGGGGTATTTGACATACCCTTTTAGGGCGGTTACCGCTGGATTGAAACGCTCCGAATGCCCTACCTGGAGAATCAGCCCGCTTTTTTGGGCTATTTCCGTCAGCTCTTCAGCCTCAGCCAGGGTGCTGGTAAAGGGTTTTTCCACCAGCACATCTATGCCCCAGTTCAGGAAATCCCTGGCTACCTCGTAATGCATGCTGGTAGGAACTACTATGCTGACCGCATCCACCTGATCCACCAAACGGCTGTAGTTGGTGTAGGCCTGGGCATGGTAGCGGCGCCCGATGCCCTGGGCACGCTTCGGGTCTATATCCACTATGCCGACTAACTTGGCTTGCTTTGAGGCCGAATATATGCGGGCATGATGCTGCCCCAGATGGCCAACCCCAACCACCCCCACTCTCACTCTCTCATCCATGCTTACTCCTTTGTGCTTGACATCTCAAAACTAACCACAGAGTGCACAGAGAAATTAAATATCAACAAGTTAAAAGGCGTGCTTCTCTGTGTCCTCTAAGCTATCAATCTTTTGATGTTTCGGTCTGCCCTCAGGCCAAAACCAACAAGGGGTTGCAACTCTTAATGCTTTCGGCTTGAGGACAAGCCGAAAAATCGATTATTTCCCTTAAGTGTTTCTCTGTGTTCTCTGTGGTTTCATCTTTCCCAACAGCGCAATCCCAGGCCAATCGCAATTGCCGTACTGGCCAGGTATGAGCGCAGTGTTTGGGACGGGAAATCCACTTTCTTGAAGCGAATTGCATTCAAGGGGTTAAGCAAGAATACCGGCTTGGCCAGACTTGTTTGCAGGCAATCCGCCAGGCCATTTGCTAAACACCCGCCGCCGCTGAGGAAGATTTTTTCTACCTCCAGGCCGTTGAGGGCTGGTTTGGAAGACTCCAGGAACCGCTTCAATTCCTGCCCCAGCTTGCCGGACACCCCTTGCAGCGCTGCTTTCAATTCTTTCGTAAAGTCGCCCGGTTGCTGTTTGATACTTTCCGCTTCCGCGTAGTCAACCCCTAACTGCTCTTGAATTACCCGGGTGTAACTATCCCCCCCCAGGGGCAGGGTATGAGTCAAAACAGTGCTGCCTGTGCGCAGGACATTGATCAGGGTGCTGTGCACTCCAATGTCCAGCAGACACACCCGCTGAGCCTTTTCCCGGGCGTAATTGAGGGCATACTGATTTTCCAGGGCCAGAACCGGCACATCCACAATCGCCGGCTGCAAACCGGCCAGCCGCACCAATTGGGCTGCCTGCTCAATGGCTGCTTTGGGGGCGGCTACCAGCAGGAGTTGGTGATAGGGGGAATTCTTCCCCTCGGGCAGGAGTTGAAAGTCCAATTGATAGTCAGCCGGGTCAAAGGGGAGGTACTGTTCCGCCTCCCAAAGCGCAGCCTCGCGCAAAAGACGGGGGGTCACCTTGGGAATCTGCATCCGCTTGACCGCGGTGGCGGGAGAGGCCACGCTGATGGCCACCTGTTT
>QIFF01000311.1 GCA_003230635.1 bacterium
TTCACGGGGAATGCGGGATGGGAATATGTCGCTGCCGCCTGAATCTCTTGACGATCTTTGCAAGAGGATTGAAGGGAAGCAAAGGATTGGCTACAGGAGCGCCAGATCCCTCCTGACCGAGGCTGGATTGGAGCGGTTGGGGACTTTTGCTGATCTGGCCCGGCGTAAAAGGGTGGGAGATAAGGTCTATTTTATTAACAACTACCACCTGTATTACACCAATATCTGCATTTGGAGGTGTAAGTTTTGCGCCTTCAGCCGCAGCCCTGCCGACCCCGAGGCTTACACCAAAACGCTTGAGGATATTGCTGATGAAATCAGTCAATTGCCCCCTGACACCTCGGAGATCAGAATCACCGGGGGGATCAATCCGAAGCTTGAACTGGCCTATTATAAGGAGATGCTCTCCTTAATAAAGGCTAGATTGCCCCAGGTTCACATTGAGGCCTTTGCCCCTACTGAAATAGATTTCATAGCGCAAAAATCAAAGCTGAGCGTGCAAGAGGTGCTGGCAGAACTGAGGGAAGCAGGACTTGGTTCCCTGACCGGCGGCGGGGCGGAAATTTTTAATTCCGAGCTGCGCAAAAAGTTGTGCCCCCACAAAACCTCTATTCAAAGCTGGCTGAGCATTTCCAAGACTGCGCACAATATGGGGATTCCCAGCAACGCCTCAATCCTTTTCGGCCATCAGGAAACATATGACGATTGGCTGGAACACCTTTTTGCCTTACGCCGGCTCCAGGATGAGACTGGCGGTTTCAATTCCTTTATCCCCTTGTCTTTTCTGCCGCAAAACACGGAGTTAGATTCCCGCCCGCGGCTTGATTTTTCGCAAGTCCTGAAGATGATTGCCATTTCCAGAATAGTGCTGGATAATTTTAAGTATATAAAATTTCTGTGGATATACTATGGGAGCGAACAGACGAGAGAGGTCTTGAACTTTGGGGTCAATGACCTGGCCGGTACGGTCTATGAAAGGCACAAAGGAGTGGCCAGGTCGGCCGGTTCCAGTTCGCCGGCACATGTGGCTAAGCAAGAACTGGTGAAGATAATCAAAGACTGCCGGCGGCTCCCGGTTGAGAGAGGCAGGTTGTACCAGGAAAAGCATGTTTATAATTGACAATTTTCAATTGACGATTGACTATTACTTCCTCTCCCCTTGGGGGAGAGGATTGAGGTGAGGGGGGACTTTCGTTGCGTCGGGAAATTGTTTTCCCGACGCCCTGGGTATCGGGATTACAAAATCCCGATACAACTGTTCCCTCACCCTGACCATCTCCCCATTGGGGAGATGGAACTCGATCTTTCGGCTTGTCCTCAAGCCGAAAGTTTTAAGGGCAGCGGACCCCTTGTCGGTTTCGGCCTGGGGACAGGCCGAAACATCAACATCACAGGCCAAAACATCAAAATATGTTTATAACTAATAATAAAATCAAGCTGCATGTTCCGGCGGGAAACCTGGAATGCCTAAAGACAGCCGCAGACTGCGGGGCGGATACGGTATATTTTGGCTTTGATACAGTCTCTAACTTGCGTAATTTTAAGGGGATAAACTTTTCTTACAGCGATGCCCGCTGGGGAATAGACTACCTTCACAAGCTCGGCAAAAAGGCGCTGGTTACCGTAAACAGCTATCCCCAGAAACAAGAGCTGCCCGTCTGCTGTGAGGCCATAGATCGGGCGTATGCCATGCAGGCGGATGGGGTGATTCTTTCGGATCCGGCATTACTTGAGTATTCAAAGGGAAAATACCCTGAGTTGAGTATAGCCTTGAGTGTTCAGGCCGGGGCATGCCACCATGAGTCAATCAATTTTTTTGCCGACGAATTCGGGGTGGATCGCGTAATCCTGCCCAGGGTGCTGACTCTGGAGGAGATTGGTCACATTAAGGCTAACACCAATGTTCCCTTGGAGGTCTTTGGCTTCGGCTCCCTGTGCATAAATTACGAAGGCAAGTGTCACCTTTCTTCTTATATTACCGGGGAATCGACGAATACTATAGGTACTTGTTCAACCCCCAAATTCTTGAGCTTCCATCAGGGCGAGAGGGTAATTGCCCGCATCAACGGCAAGGCCATAAACTCCTTTTCCTACCCCGATATCAGCAGAGACGCCCACCTGTCAGGGGGGCTGCCCGAGGAGGAGCTTACTCAATGGGGCAACCACTTTTTGATCAACCGCCGGCAATTGTGCAAGGCCAGGTATAGCCTGAACGGAGCGCAGAATTTTCAACTGAACGATTTTGTCTATCTGAATACACTAAGCATACTGCCTGAGCTGGTTCGCTCGGGGATAAGCGCCTTAAAGATTGAGGGACGGCAGAGAAACACTTCCTATATAGAAGACATCACTACCATATTCAGAAAAGCAATTGATAATTATCATTTTTCACCACAATAATTATCATTTTTCACCACAAATGGATATAGAGAAAGAGGCATGGGGGGTACCTTGTCAGCGGCAATTCCCCGAAATTTCCGCCTCTACAACCTGTTATCTGGGCAAATAAGGAGGAAGAAGCATGGTCTTCGTTACTGGCGGTACCGGTTTTGTGGGACATCATCTGGTCAAGCGCTTGCGGGAAGAGGGCAGAGAGGTTCGCTGCCTGGTCA
>QIFF01000324.1 GCA_003230635.1 bacterium
GGCACAGGGGTGAATGAAAGCACAAAGATTATTAAGGTTAATATTCCTATCAGGCGTCGTTTGCCGTCCAGCGGGGTAATGTTGTCCAGGGGCGGGGGGTGTTTCAGGCCAAAGAGGAAAAGCAGTACCAGTAAAAGCAGCCAGCCGGGATTATAAACCAGGCAAATCAGGGCCAGTCCCCCTAGGGCTACCTGCGAAATTAGCTGGGCCTTTTCTCCAAACAAGGCATAGACAATGTGCCCGCCGTCCAACTGACCAATGGGCAGAAGATTAAGGGCGGTTACAAACAATCCCACCCAGCCGGCGTAAGCGAGGGGATGCAGAACCACGTCATACCCCTGGGGGATCTTCCCTAAAACCAGCCACTGAAGGAACTTAAACAACAGAGAATCCCCCAGGCTAATCACGGGCTGCTCCAGTTGGCTCAAGCGTACCACCTTGGAGAGCTTCAGCCCCACCAAAATCGCCGGAAGGGTAAAGACCATGCCCATTAGGGGGCCGGCTGCGCCGATATCAAAAAGGGCGCGCCGATTGCTAATCTGCCCGCGCATCTTTATAACCGCTCCCAGGGTGCCAAAAGGGGAAAAAGGGAAGGGGATGAAAAAGGGCAGGGTGGCCGACACCCCGTATTTGCGGCTCATAAAGAAATGCCCCATTTCATGAGCCAAAAGAATAACCATGATGGCGAAAGCGTACCAGAAACTACCCACCAGGTAAGTAGAGATTACGGTAAGCAAAAACAGGAGCGAATGTTTAAGTAGTACCTTGGGGGGGAAAGACAACGTCATAAATTACCCTGTAGTTATGATGTAGGAGTGGCTTCCAGCCACGATTATTCGCGGCAGGGATGCCGCTCCTACAGTTAGACTCCGCCACAGAAAAGAACACCCGAGAAGAGCATATCCTCTCGGGTGTCAATTATCCAGTATTAAAGAGTTATTTCAATGTTTTTCAGAGTGGTGATACCCTTCACCCTTGTGATGAGACTGCTTAGCTGAAGACAAATCACAGGCCTTGCGGAGTTGCTTGGCTGTCTTGAGTTGCTCCTCAGTAAGCACTTCTCTGGCTTTTACTGACGCATGGATACAGGCTTTTTTCATGGCAGCTTTTAGCTTACTGCACTCGTCAATTTTGGCATCAATAGCACTCAGGTCGGGCTTTTTTTCATCCAGGAGAGCGTGGACTTCCAACTTTACAACCTCTATCTCGGCCTTGTTGCGGATTTTAACGGTTTTAGCCCCCCGCTGCAGCTTTTTAGCTTGGCGATTTGCTCCTCGCTGAGGCCAAGCTCGTCAGCCTTTTTCAGGTAGAAGCAGACACATTCTTTGCGCTGCTTGAGGATGCATTTCTCTTTGGTGCAGGATGCAGCCTGCTTGTCGCATCTTTTGTGCTTGGCCGAAGCCACTCCGGCTGTCATCCCCAGCACTAAAACCAGCGCCGCCGCCAGGGCAATTACTCTTCTCTTCATTTTTTCCTCCCCTTTTTTAGAGATTTCTCCAGTCCCTATCAACCATCCCTCTTATGGGCACCTTGAAAAATGGCCTTTTCTTCCAATATCTGCGTTATGCTCAAAATTTAATCCTCGGAATATCAAACATATGCCTGTGGTTAAATTTTTCGCTCATTTTTCAAGATACCCTTATTTATAACCCCCCAGAAGCTTTTTGTCAAGCTTAGGGGGCGTCACGAAATAACGACCCCTTACTAATCTGCGTGCTCATGCGCCGGCGAGGCATCCCGCCAGCGGCGCAGGCTGTTGTAGTAAGGGAGCAGGTGTTGAGCCATTTCATTAAAGAAGTTACCGGTAATGGATACCGGTAATACCTTATCTTCCCCATGATGGCCTTCAAATAGGTGATAATCCTGGAAGGTAACTCCAAAGCTGCTGGCGATTTGGTTGACGTCTCTGGTAAAATCGCCGTTGGCGCCACGCGGGCCGGCGGCCAGCAGCAGGCTGCCGCCAAGATCGCGAAAATCCAGAATCGCCGCTACTTCTTGCTCACCAAAAACGCCTTGAGTATGTATTCCTCCGTTGATTATCCACAACTGACTATAGTCCTTGAGCAGTTCAGGGGTAATTTGGGGAGTAGTAAGCCTGTCGGTCAGCATAAGCTTGTAAGGCAGCACCTTGGGGATATTTCCATTAAAGCGGCTCTGGTCGTAGCCGGCCTTGGTACCGGAGCCGCTCATTGAGTAAGTGTTATAGACCAGAATCTTCTTTGCCGCTTCCCCGCTTGCGGTTTCCTCCAGCCAGTTGGCTATGTTTTTGAGATACCTCTTGTTGTCTTCCTTATCAAGGGAAGCATTCATAAAGCGCAGCAGGCTGGAATCAAAGACCACCCCGCTACCGCCCTCCAGATCCTCAAAAATAGCAATCATTCCCTTTCCCCCGGGGTCGGCCACCATGTGCACGTACTCATGCGATTTGACCAGCACCGAGGCCTCCCCGCTGGGCAGGGCGCCGACCCCACGCAGCAGCGGGTTTCCGGCATCAATGTTGGGCACGAAGATCAAAAGGCTAAACATATATGCAAACAGGATAGTGCCCAGAATACTGATTGCCATGTAAAGGACAAAAACCCGTTTCTTAAACATGGCCCAGAGAAGGGTCATGGCGGGAATGGCGGTTACCGGGCCGCCAATCAGAAGGGCCAGGCCCGCCCCCTTGTCCAGGGTACCCGGCAGGGCCTCCTTGATATGAAAAAGAATGCTGGAGGCGCTCACCTGATGCATAAAGATGGGAATGCTTCCCAAAGTGACCCAGACAATGTTCAAGGCACTCTTGCGGCCGAAGAGATTAGCCATAAACTCCTGGGGGATATAGCGCTCGGCAACGCTTCCCACCGCAATCCCCACTAGCACGTATTTGCCCACCATCCAGCTCATCTCCAGGGTCTTGGCACAAAAAATAATCCCCTTATGGGGATGCTTGGCCGCTATGCGGTTACTGAACTTTTCGCGGCAGGTACAGCGCAAGCGTTCGTCCCCATAGTCTGAATCGTGGAAGTCACCCTCGGCAATACCCCCGTCTATGAAGAGGGTTTCCGTCTGAAAACCCTTGTTGCGGATAAGATGGGTTACCACCCCGGCAAAAACCCCCATTAAAAAGGCCACCAATACCCTTATGAAAGCCCATTCCCCTCCCAGATCACTGATGGTCAAAAAGAAGGCGGTGGGACTCATCAAGGGGGAAGCAATCAGCAGCGCCATGGCCGGGGCCAGGGGCAGGCCGCTGGATAGCAGCCCGATCACCGTCGCCAGAATGCCGCAGGAGCACAAGGGGCTGAAAACCCCAATCACCGCAGCTATAAAAATACTGAGGAATCCATAGCGAATCAGGGTCTTGCGCAGGCGGATATGAAGCTTGTAAGTACGGATATAGCCAGCGATCATGATACCGATTAAAAAGTATAGCCAGACATCCCCGAGTTCCGCCACAATCCCGTGCCCGTCGCTAATCAGACCCCAAAGTTCCAAAAGAACCAAGCGCCAGAAAGGTTCAGTGGCCAGGACGGCTTTACCCCCTTGCTCCGGCCCGTAGGCCCAGACATGCCAAACCAAAAGTCCGAAACCAATCGTCAATAAGCTCAGGAGGGTAAGGTCAACCGTGAGGTGCTGCTTACGGTGGGTATCGCATCTTTTAGCCATCAGATATAGTTACTCCCTATGAACCAAGCTTAGAATAAGACAAAACAGCAAACCAACCAGAACTGCAATCTTACCGTTGAAAGTGGGGCCGGCGCTGGTGCTGGCCAAATCCCAGTTGTGAACTAAACCTGCCGCCAGCAGCATCCCCATGACGCCCACTCCCGCATCAACGTCTCCCTCTCCAGACAGAATCATTTGACGCAGGGGGCAGCCCCCCAGCAACACCGAGGCGTAGCCGGTCAAAAACATACCCAGGAAGCTCCAGATGTGACTTAAATGG
>QIFF01000332.1 GCA_003230635.1 bacterium
GCCTTGCGATAAGCCTCCGCCAGAGGGAAAAATACAATTGAATTATTATCTTTTTCCCAGCGTTCCTGATAAGCCGCCGGTATTTTAGCCTCAGCGGGATTACCGCTCATTTCACCACCCTGCCTGCTGATTTTGGACACCCAATCATAGCACCAGCCTAAAGGGGTGTCAAGCCAAATTGGCCTGGAGTTCTCCCATTTTCCCGTATAACGGCATTGCTTCGCAAAATGTCTCCCTGCGGTACACTGTTGGGTTCGGGTTTGTTGTAAAAATTTGGTTTAGGCTGGTGGAAGAAAAAAGATTAATTTGGGGAGAAACAATTCATGTAGCTTACATGGTCTCTTGCAAGTAGCGGCCAATTCGGTCTTTGTTGGTACCCAAGCTGGAAAACTGCTTCTCACAAACGTCGCTGAAGCGGGCCAGAACCTTGCGGTTGATCCCTTCCTGGTCTTCAAAGATCGCCAGGGAATGGCAAATCAATCCCCATTTCTCAAATTGGAGTAAGGCAATGGTAGCGTCGCGGGTGCGGTCATCGTTTGGCAACGCGTAAACGAATAGGGGACGAGGCATGCCATTAATGCGACAGTCCACGCTGTACATACCGTGCGGGTCGTGCTGTGGGTCGTGCCAATTGAAAGTCCGTCGGTTTTCCGGGATGATTTCCGACACGAGTCCCCGGAAATCTTCGAGAAAGGTGGAGCGTACACGTTCCCGGGAAAGATAGGAAATATCGGAAACCTTCAGCAGGGCCTGAATAAAGGAATAGAGTGCATCGCCATACCGGTCGTCTTGTACAGGCAGAAGGAGTTCGCCGTCGCGGTCTTGTATCTGAAAGGTAGAAAGGGTATTGGTAATGACCTTCTGGCGGGTGCCACGTTGAAGGTCTTTCTCATCTAGATCATAAGTTAGGTGCATATAGGTATGGCCTTCATCTGAAAGAGTCCAACAAGACTGTTCACGTTTAAGGACAATGGCTAAATGATCTCCGTCTTCGAAGAGGAAGGGGGTAAAAACGCGATATCGGTCAAGACCCTCAGACGCAAGGCGCACTTTGGCACACACCTTCTTGCGAAAATCACGTTCGATTGGTTCAGTGGTCATAACCCCCCCCCCTAGAATAACTCCAGTTGCGGGTTTTTGGAAATATCGAATCCACAATCGTCCAACATACAGCGCAATGCCGTGTGGAAATCCCAGAACCGATCGCTTGGTTCAGCATAGGCATCCTCACGCATCCCAAGCTCCTGATATCGCTCAGTGGCCATGTGGATATGAAAATCGTAAAATGTGTTTTCTTCAATACGATTCGTATGTTCATGGCTTTTGCCATTATAGCGGCATAGGCGGAAAAGTTGGTTAGTATTCTGAGGACATACTGCAAGAATAATGGAAAAATCTAGAGGAGTGGAATCAGCCTGACGGAGAATGAGATGGAATTGGTTTTCACCTATTCCTTGAACAAGCAACTCGCGTTCCTTGTGGCCACGTTTGTTCCGCAATCGAACCTGTGTCCGATAGTCTCCAGGGAGTGGTTTCCGTTCCTGAAGCATTGTGGAAATGTCTTGGTCTGAATACTTGGCAGCCATCTTTTATTACTCCAAAACAATCCTGCCTTCATTAAGTGAGTACACTATAACACAAAACTCCTCTGACAGGCAATATTACAAAAAACAACCACAGCAAGGTCAAGCTTTGATGATTTAACTTTTCATTAACCTTCAATTTCCCCAAGTGCTTTCCGCGGAAACAGACTCAACAAAACCGCCGCCAGAAAATAAATTCCCAGGCAGGCCAGAATGGTGTTAGCATGTCCCCAGCGCAGCCAGAGCAAGGTAATTCCCACCGCTCCCATGGTGGAGGTAGTGCTGTTGATGGCCCACATCCAGGCCACCACCCCTCCCCGGCCATGTTCTTCTAAGCTGCGAATACCCCAGACAAAAGGCATTCCCAGTAAAAATCCAAGCGGAGCAAACATCAAAAAGACCAGCCCCATTTTGCTTAAATTACTCCAGGCAGCCACCTCCGTGAGCAAGCGGGGAAACAGAACCGCATAAGCACCCAATATCAGCGCCACCAACACCAGCAACAACCACATCGCCTTCTTTATATTCTTTACTTGCAGCTTACCGGCGGTCAGCGCTCCCAGGCCCATAAAAAGGGTAAAGCTCAGGACGGTTATTAAAAAGCCCCAGGAGGGAATCCCCAATAAAAAATTGGCCTTTTGCATCAGGGTCAGCTCCAGGCCGATAAAACCCAAGCCTAAACAGGCGAAATAGAGCAAGCCCACAAAATTACCAACCAACCCTTTGCTCAAAGAGTGGCGGGGAGAAAGCAGGAGGGGCAGGATTATCAACCCAAGAATATCATACTAATAATCAGAATAAGGCGGAAGTACTCCGGCACCTCATTAAATTTCCAGTCGGCATCCAATTTTAAGTGGTGATAATAATAGGGCCGGTCATCCACCACCGGACGAATATCCAGGCTGGAAGAACGAAAAAAGTTCCCTGCATTCTGAGCCAGCAAAAATCGGGACAGCAAGTTATCCTGATGGCTATAGGGAGAAAAAATCACCCCAAAACCCATCTCCCGGGCAACATCCTGCGCATGCTTTACATCCTCACGACTGAAGGCAGTGGGTGAAAACAGCACCGCCAGCGAGTAATCAGAACCAAAACTTTCCTGTACCAGCCCGCCAACTACCAGGATATGTTCCTGGGGCTTGCGCCCGCTCTCTCTCAGCACCTCCTTGATGGCAGCCAGCATGCGGTAATGGGGCTTGAACTGATTCAGTTCGGACTGCTTGAGTGAAGCCTTGAAGCTGAAGACCCCTTTGGGAGTTAAATGCTCCAGATAGCTGCGGTAAGCCTCCTTAGTTTGCAGGTATTCGGTGGAAAACACGTAACAACTGGCCGCCAGCAGGCGGGGGGTGGTGCCGGTAATCGGCAGAATAACGTCAAAACGATCCCGGCTGCGGTTCAGATAATTGCGCGCCTCATCCACCAGCACCCGCACTTTAGGCTGCCGGTAAATCCCACCGCTAAAATCCTTTAAATACCTCTGTACTATGTCTTCTACAATAACGCGGTTAAACTCCACCGCAGTTACTTCCTGAGCCCCACAAGCCAAAGCGGCAAAGACCTCCTTCCCCCCGCCGGAACCCAGCACCAGCACCCGCGGCTTTTCTTTAAACTGCAAGGGAAAGTTAAACAACTGGTCTTTGAAGCGCTCTAAATCCTCGCCCTTCAGGTCGCCCTTCACCGCTAAGGTCAAGCTGTTATAATCATGGCGGATGGCTTTAAAGAGGCTGGTGCTGAGGGGCTTGGACTTCTCGCTGATTCCGACCCCGGTGAAGTGGGTTTTCCTGGCCACCGTAGTCAGTCCGAACTCGCTCCACTGCTCCCACTCATTGACATTTTTGCGCCCGCTGGGATGGGGTAGACCGGCAAACTGCCCCCAGTGGTTGAGACCAAAAGACAATAACATCAGCCCGGCGCACAGGTAAGCACCCATCACC
>QIFF01000281.1 GCA_003230635.1 bacterium
CCCACCCCCCATGCGGCGGCCTCTATCGCCCAAGTGCATATGGCCAAGCTTCCCGACGGGCAGAGGGTTATTGTCAAGGTGCAGCGTCCTGGCATCAGGCAGGTAGTGGCGCGGGATGTGGAATTGCTCTTTTATTTTGCCAACTTGCTGGAGCGGCAAATTCCCGAAATACGCATCTATCGCCCGCTGGGGATTGCCGAGGAATTTGACCGCTCCATCCGGCGGGAAATGGACTTTATGCTGGAAGCCAATAGCGCCCAGCGTATGCGGGAAAACTTCGGGGATGACCCCACGGTTCATATCCCCCAAATCTATTGGGAACTGACCGGCGAGCGGGTGATGACCATGGAGATGGCGGATGGAATCCCGGTAGATGACACGGAGGCGCTCAAAGCCGCCGGCCGCGACCTGAAGCGGGTGGGCAGACACGGTTGTGAATCCTTTTTAAAGCAAATCTTTGAGCACGGTTTTTTCCACGCCGATCCCCATCCAGGGAATATCCTGGTGGGTGATGATGATTGCGTGATTTTGGTGGATTTCGGCATCATGGGGCACCTGGATGACAAGCATATGACCCATATCGCCAACGTGCTTTTTGCCATCACTGACCGCGATTACGACCGCCTGGTGCATGAATACCTGATGCTGGGGTTTGCCTCAACAGAAACCAATGTTGAGGCGTTCAGACGAGATATTATTAATTTCTTTGAACCTTACTACGGGCAGACGCTGAAGAATATTCCCATCGGCACCGTTTTCGCCCAGGCCATGAAGCTGATGGGCAAGCACCAGATCCAGGCCCCGGTGGACTTGACCCTATTGGCTAAGACCTTTGTCTTTGTGGAATCCATTGGGCGTCAGCTGGACTTGGATTTCAACCTCTTGGAGCATGCCCGTCCTTACGCCGCTTCCCTTTTGAAGCAGCGGATGCACCCCAAACGCATAGCCGGCCTGATTTCCAAAAATGTCTCCGATCTGGGTGATTTGTTCAAGGTCATGCCCCGCCAGGTGCAGTTGCTTTTGCGCAAGTTATTAATGGGTGAGCTGGAAATCGGCTATATTCATAGCGGTCTGGAACCAGTAATCAAGGAACGGCGGCGTTCTACTAAAGAGCTATCCATTGCCTTGATTATTACCGCCTTGATTATCGCCTCGGCCCTGCTCATCCAGAGTAACAGCGGGCCGCTGGTCTTCGGCCTGCCCCTGGGAATATTTGGCCTGCTATTGGCCGGACTGCTGGCTATTTTTCTGTTTATCTCCATGTTACGGCATGATTAGTAGGAAGAGATATTTGAGCCGTTGTAGGAGCGGCATCTTGCCGCGAATAATCGCGGCTGGACACCACACATTGTTCGCACCTAGAAGGCGCTCCTACACGGAGGCGTAACTTATGTCCAAAGAAGTGATTTTAATTGTTGATATGCTGAAGGGTTTTCTCCAGGAAGGGTTCCCACTTTTTTGTGGTCAAAAAGCGCGGGAAATTATTCCCTTTGTGGTGCGCCTGCTGCAAGAGCGCCCCAAGCTCGAGCGCTTCTATCTGTGCGATAATCACGCCCCTGATGACGCCGAATTCAAGATGTTCCCCCCGCATTGTATCGCCGGCAGCGAAGGGGCCGAGCTGATTCCCGAATTGGCTCCCTATCCCGGAACGATTATTCCCAAAACCCGTTTCAGCGGTTTTTACCGAACCGATTTAGCGGAAAGGCTGCAGAAGCTGGCTCCGAGCAGGGTAATTGTGGTCGGGGTATGCACGGATATTTGTGTTCTGCACACGGTGGCCGATCTGCGCAACCGGGATTATCCGGTATGGGTGCCGATTCAGGGGGTAGCCGGCTTTGATGAGCAGGCCCACCAATTTGTCCTGAAACATATGGAAAAGATTTTGGGCGCCGAGGTAAGGGTATCTTGAAAAATGAGAATTTTCGTTCAATATCAAGGCTTGCGAAAAATTTAACCGCAGGCATATGTTTGATATTCCGAGGATTAAATTTTGAGCATAACGCAGATATTGGGCGAAAAGGCCATTTTGCAAGCTAATGGCGCAGCCCCATCCCCCCCAGGCGGTCAAGCTCGTTATGGGCATGATTAGCGCCCGGCAAGAACTTTTTGAACAAACCTGCCGACAGTTGGCCAGCCATTGGGGGGAAGCGGACCTGAGCAGTCCTGTCTCCCCCTTTACTCACACCGATTACTACCAGCAGGAGATGGGCGGCGGCCTGCTGCGCCGGTTTGTCAGTTTTAAAACCCTGATTGACCCCCAATCCCTGGGGGCTTGCAAGCTTTTGAGCAACAAAGTAGAGGAATTCTTTGCTGAAGAGGGCCGGCGCCGGATTAATCTTGACCCCGGTTACTTGAATGAACACCAATTGGTATTAGCCAGCAGCAAGAATTTTGCCCACCGAATTTACCTGACAAAAGGCATTTATGCCGATCTGACCTTGCAGTATAAAAGGGGCTGCGGCTGGCAGGATTTACCCTGGACCTATCCCGACTACCGCCTGGCAACCACTAAAGAGTTTTTCAGCCAGGTGCGCCGGCAATACCGCCGGCAGTTGCGTCCTACCAATCTCTTCTCTTAAAAAAGGGTAATAGGAGCATACCCGCTGCAAAGCCTCCGATATGGGCGAACCAGGCTACTCCTCCGGGCAGATTAAGCCCCAAGGCCTGGCTGCCGTTGAGAACCTGAATAATAATCCATAAGCCCAGCACTACAATTGCCGGCAGCTCTACCATACGGAAAAAGAAGCCGAAGAAAATCAGGGTAAGAATCTTGGCTTTGGGGTAGAGGAGTAAATAGGCCCCTAGAACACCGGCAATAGCCCCGCTGGCGCCCACCATGGGAACGGTTGCCTCAGGGCTGACAAAAATGTGCGCCAGCGCTCCCACCGCCCCGCAAATCAGGTAAAACAGGACGAAGCGTCCGTGCCCTACCCGGTCTTCCACATTATTGCCGAATATCCACAAATAGAGCATGTTCCCCGCCACATGCAAAAGGTTGCCGTGGACAAACATGGAGGTAAAAATACTCAGCGGGTAGGGGAAGGGACGAAAGGGGACGATGGCGGTCATCTGGCTGAATTCGTAGGGAATGGCGCCAAAGGAGTATATAAAGAGGTGTTCCCCTGCCCGGCCCAGGGAAAGCTGATACAGAAAAATTAAGCTGTTAAGCACAATAACGGCAATGGTGACAAAGGGAAAGGTGCGGGTGGGAATGTTATCTTTGAGAGGAAGCATGGTTTAGAAAAAACCAAATATATTTATTTCCGCCTTGATCTTGAACGAAAATTCTCATTTTATGAAGCCTCCCCGCAACAAGCTGACGGGGTATCTAAAATCAAAATCAAAACAATGTCAGTTGTTGACAATGGAGCTTCTTGTAATCTTTTTCTGTCCCTTGCTGTTTGATATATTTACGGATGGCATCTTCATTTCCATGCTGTCCAACTGTAGCAACAAAATATCCTTTTGACCAAAATTCTCCACCCCACAGGAGTTCTTTAACTGATGGAACCCTTTTGAAAATTTCTCGAGCTGTAAGGCTTTTAATTATTTGAATTATTTTCTTCGCACTGTAAGCTGGATTAGACTGAACTAAAAAATGCACATGATCTTTATCAGTCCCTATTTCTAAAAATGTAATCTCATAACGTTTTGATATTTCTAGACATCCTTCCTTGAGGTGAGTGTCAACTTCGCTACTGAACACTATCCTCCTGTATTTAGCTGGACATGCAAAATGGTATATCAATATCGAAACATTATGGCTCTTGTGGATAAGCTCACTCATGAGCTTATCTTAATACATTAAACAATACGTAGCAAGCTACGGGGAATTAGACCCTTAAACCCGATTAAAAAGAACGGTGCTACCGTAGCAACGTATTACTACGACCCATTTGGACGCAGACTGTACAAAGATGTTGCTGGAGTGAGGACATACTTCTTCTATTCGGCTGAAGGCTTGATAGGTGAATATGACGCAAGCGGCACAGAAATCAGAAGCTACGGTTGGCAACACGGTTGCTGAGGACGGGGGCGGGATTTATTGTAGCCAGTCCTCGCCAACGCTAGATATGCAGAAACACCCAGATAAACAGGAAAAACCTTCCCCTCTCAATCTTACCTAAGTACATATATCAGTAAGCAAAAGGGACTGTAGGGAAAGGGTAAGGCCCCCCTTGAAGGTCATTGCGAAGGCAGTGCTCTCCCACTGAGCTAGTACAATGTAAAACTTAACACTTCGTATTTTGAGTGATATCTGTTATAGTCGTCTT
>QIFF01000085.1 GCA_003230635.1 bacterium
AGTCGAAAAAGCGATCCCAGATGGTAAACCGCCTTAAATATTCGGAAACCGGCCCCAGGAATAAGAGCAAGGGAATTACCGGAATAATGTTACCTAAAACCGCCCACAAATAGGCTTGCCAGACACTCAGGCCAAAAACCCCCAGGGCAAGGGGAATGGCCCCCCTTAATTCAAAAATCGGCAACATGGCCACAATTACGGTAGCCAGCTCAGGGGAAAGATGTTGTAACTGCGCTACAATCAGTTCTTGCATATGGTTTTAGCCCACCAGTTCCACAAATTTACAGGGGAAATGCTTTTCCTGGTGGATTTGGCCCTTAATTTTGCGTTGCAGTAATATTTCCTGTTTCTGTCCGGCTCCCAGCGGAATAACCATCCTGCCCCCTTCGGCTAATTGCTGCTGCAAGCGCTGGGGAATGACTTTTGCCCCGGCGGTCACCATAATCACATCAAAGCCGCAGCCGCCGTCACCCAGCTTGATTAAAATATTATAGTAGCCCAGGGATTCCAGGCAGCAGCGGGCCTGGACAAGCAAGGGCCTCAAATACTCAACCGAAAAAACTTTTTCAGTCAACTCGGCCAGAACAGCGGTCTGATAGCCCGAACCGGTGCCCACCTCCAGCACCCGCTCCGTACCCTTTAGTTCCAGCAACTCGGTCATGCGGGCCACCGTCAGCGGATGGGAAATGCTCTGGCCCCCGGCCAGAGGCAAGGCGGAAAGCTGATACGCCCTCTCCCCCAAAGCCTCTTCAACAAACAAATGGCGGGGGATTTTATTCATAGCCTCCAGCACCCGCTCATCGGCAACCCCTTGAGCGCTCAATTCCGCCACCATCTTTCCCCGCCGCAACTTATAATCCCGCATACGAGTGAACGTCATCCTCTCATTAAAGGGCACCTTGAAAAATGGCCTTTTCGCCCAATATCTGCATTATGCTCAAAATTTAATCCTCGGAATATCAAACATATGCCTGCGGTTAAATTTTTCGCATGCCTTGATCTTGAACGAAAATTCTCATTTTCAAGATACCCATAAGCCTTTAAATTGGTCGGGGCGAGAGGATTTGAACCTCCGACCCCTGGTCCCCCAGACCAGTGCGCTGCCAGACTGCGCCACGCCCCGACTAATTTTTCTTACAAAAAATGTAGTTTAGTATACAAAATCTGCACTCCCTTGTCTAGGGCTTTTTCAGGATTCTTGGTTGCTTTAGGCAGTGTCAGGCCTTTCGGCTTGAGGAAAAGCCGTTTTCCATCCCAACCCTACCCTACTTTTTTGTCATTCCAGGCTTGACCTGGAATCCATAAAAACAAGCCTGGATTCCTGCTTCCGCAGGAATGACATAAAAAAGCAACTCCTGTCGTGCGCTTTCTGATTGACTTTTCAAGATAAATTGATAGAATTATAGCCATTAACAGGTAGTAGACAGGAGTCTGCTTCCTACCCATCAGGAAAGAAAAAATGAAAATCAGGCTTCGGCAGATTGCCCTGCTTACTTTATCTTTGGTGACCCTCCTGGCTGCGGGCTGCTCCCGGGAGAAGGATAAAAAGCTGTGGATGGAAGAAAAAGAGGCCCCCGCCCTGCCCTCTACCCTTACTCCGGATACCTTCAGCAAAATTGTCAAGGCTCAAAAACCGGCGGTGGTCAACATCAGCACTACCCGTATTATCAAGGGGCACCCGCGTGTTTTCTCCGGCCCTTTTTCCCGCAGGCATCCCCGAGGCAGGGGCGGCAACCCGTTTGAAGACTTCTTTGAAGGCTTCTTCGGTGATATCCCGCGGGGAGAACTCAAGCAAAAGAGCCTGGGATCAGGCTTTATTATCAATAAGGAGGGCTACATCCTTACCAATGTCCATGTGGTGGAGAATGTGGATGAAATCAAAATCACCCTTTCCAATCAAAAGGAATTTGAAGCCAAGGTGGTGGGGAAAGACCCAAAGACCGACATTGCCTTAATCAAGATTGACTCCTGGAAAGAGCTGCCGGTGGTCAGCCTGGGGGATTCGGACAAACTGGAAGTAGGCGAATGGGTATTGGCAATCGGCAACCCCTTCGCCCTGGAACACACGGTCACCAGCGGGATTGTAAGCGCTAAGGGGCGTGTCCTGGGTTCCGGCCCCTATGACGACTACATCCAGACCGACGCCTCCATCAACCCGGGCAACAGCGGGGGGCCGCTCTTTAACCTGCGCGGCGAGGTGATTGGAATCAACACCGCCATTATCCCGGAGGGCCAGGGAATCGGTTTTGCCATTCCCATCAATATGGCCAAAGACGTGCTCAGGGACCTGAAAGAAAAGGGTGAAGTAACCCGCGGCTGGCTGGGACTGGTAATTCAAAAAGTTACTCCGGGGCTGGCTAAATCGTTCGGCCTGAAGGAACCCATTGGAGCGCTGATTTCCGAGGTGGTGCCGGGTTCCCCGGCAGATAAGGCCGGCGTGCAGCGGGGCGACGTGGTTACCAAGTTTGGGGGAGAAAAGATTGACAACTACAGTGACCTCTCGCGGCTGGCCGCCAAAAACCGCCCCGGCAGCAAGGTAAAACTCCAAATCCTGCGCAATGGCGCATTTAAAACCCTAACCGCTACCCTGGGCACCTTCCCCAAGGATGAAAAATTGGCTTATCTGCCGCACAAGAGTTCATCCCGCCTGGGGATGAGGGCGCAAAACATCACCCGGCAGTTGCAGAACTACTTTGAGCTGGAAGACGAAACAGGGGTGGTGGTAACCAAGGTGGAGCCGGACAGCCCCGCCGGTAAAGCTAAACTCACTCCTGGAAGTGTCATTATGGAAATGAACAGAAAGCCGGTTCCCGACATTAAAACCTATCAGAAGATTATTAGGAACAGCCGTTCTGGAGATACCCTCCTCTTGCTGGTTAAGCAAGGCTCTCGCACCCAGTACCTGACAATTACCATCCCATAAACGGACTTGCACTGCCAGCAAATCCTTGTTAAAATATTTATACTAAAGGTAGTTCCTTTCCGGTCCACCCAAAATAGCTGGCGCAGAAGAACGAGAAAGGAGGATGATAACTATGGACAAGCAAGTAAGAAATAAGGGAACCTTGAAAAATAGGCTTTTTGGACGGCCTAAAATTTACAGGGCATTTTCCAGATGAAATTATACTTTGGCACGATTGATTTTCG
>QIFF01000171.1 GCA_003230635.1 bacterium
CAGCGGCAATCAGGGCTGCGGCCCCGGAGATGAAACCGTCAACCACTATTGGAATGCGGCGGGAGGCTCCCGCCAGAATGACCCCGGCCAAACCGGCGATTTCCAGTCCCCCTACCTTGCTTAAAACGTCCAGAGCGTCATCGGGCTGCGGTTGATTCAGGGCAATCGCTTGTTGAATGACCTGGATTTTACGCTGCCGGACGGTTTCATCAATTCCTGTACCGCGCCCGGTTACTTCCGCCACCGGCCGGCCGGTAATCACAGCGGTGATTGCGCTGCTGGGGGTAGTGTTGGCAATTCCCATTTCACCGGTGGCCAAAAGGTCTAATCCCTTCCCGGCTTCTTCCGCCACCACTTTAATCCCCACCTCCAAAGCCTGGACAGCCTGTTCGCGGCTCATGGCCGCTTGTTTGGCAATATTGGCCGTGCCGTATGCCACCTTACGGGAGCACAATCCTTCGGCCTCAATCTCAGAGGCGATACCGATATCTACCACTACCACCCGCGCCCCCACGTGGCGGGAAAGGACGTTAACCCCCGCCCCGCCCCGCAGAAAGTTGAGCACCATCTGGGGGGTTACTTCCTGGGGGAAGGCGCTGACCCCCTCCGCCGCTACCCCATGGTCGGCAGCCATTACCACTATGGTCTTGTTCTTAATAAGCGGCTGCTCATTGCCGGTGATTAGGACATACTGCTTGGCCAATTCCTCCAGCCGCCCCAGACTGCCTTGCGGCTTGGTGAGGTTATCCAAACGCTGCTGAATCAGAGAAGCCTTTGTTTTGTCAACCGGAACAATTTGGCTTATGGTCTGCTCTAATAAACTCATTTTTTACTCCAAATTTTAATCCAACTATCAAGAACAAATTAGGCTTACACCATAGCATGTTAACAAAATTTTGCCAAGCATTTTTTCCCGGGAGTTCCCCATTGCTTTTTTGGAGACCTAAATGCTATGCTCTTAAAAGCGAGGAGCGAGTGTTATGCCCAAATTTCAATTAGTCTCCCCCTATAAGCCGCGCGGGGATCAGGTAAAAGCCATTGCTCAATTGGTGGAGAATGTGCGGGCCGGGCTGGTTCACCAGGTACTGCTGGGGGTTACCGGTTCGGGCAAGACCTTTAGCATGGCCAACCTGGTCACCCAGGTGCAAAAGCCCACCCTGGTAATTGCCCACAACAAGACCCTGGCCGCCCAGTTGTACCATGAATTCAAGGAATTCTTCCCCCGCAATGCGGTGGAGTACTTCGTCAGCTACTATGACTATTACCAGCCGGAGGCTTACCTACCCCGGACTGACACCTATATTGAAAAGGACTCCTCCATCAATGAGGCCATAGAGCGCATGCGCCTCTCCGCCACCCGTTCCCTGTTTGAGCGCCGCGACGTGCTGATTGTAGCCAGCGTCTCCTGCATTTACGGACTGGGGGAGCCGGAGGACTATGCCCGCATGGCCTTGCGCCTGCAAGTGGGCGGGGTTATGGAGCGGCAGGAGATTTTGCGCCGCCTGGTGAGCATCCATTATGAGCGCAATGATTTTGATTTCCGCTACGGCACTTTCAGGGTGCGCGGGGACGTGCTGGAAATCTTTCCCCCCTACCAGGAATTGGCGCTGCGCCTGGAATTGTTTGGGGACGAGTTGGAGGCCATCAAGCTGATTGACCCCTTGAGGGGCAATGTCAGACAGAGCTTACAGGAGGTAACCATTTACCCCGGCAGCCATTACAGCATTCCGGAAGACAAGCTGCAACGGGCCATCACCGCTATCCGCCGGGAGTTGGCGCAGCGCCTGGCCTTCTTAAAACAGGAAAACAGGCTGCTGGAAGCGCAGCGCATCCAGCAGCGCACCCTCTTTGACCTGGAAATGCTGCAGGAGATCGGCTATTGCCAGGGCATTGAGAATTACTCCCGCCACCTGAGCAGCCGCCAGGCCGGTGAGCCTCCCCCCACCCTGATAGACTACCTGCCGCCGGACGCCCTGATGATTGTTGACGAAAGCCACGTTACCCTGCCCCAGTTGCGGGGCATGCAGCGCGGAGACCGTTCGCGCAAGCACACCCTGGTGGAGTACGGCTTTCGCCTGCCCTCGGCCTATGACAACCGCCCCCTGACCTTTGCCGAATTTGAGGCGCACATCCCCCAAATCCTCTACGTTTCCGCCACTCCGGGCGGCTTACGAGCTGGAGCAGAGCGCCGGGCAGGTGGTGGAACAGATTATCCGTCCCACCGGCCTGATGGACCCCCGGATTGACGTGCGCCCGGCCCGGCAGCAGGTGGACGACCTTTTAGGGGAAATCAATATTCGCATTCAGCGCCAAGAGCGGGTGCTGGTTACCACCCTTACCAAGCGCATGGCCGAGGACTTGACCAGTTACTACCATGAGCAAGGAATCAAGGTGCGCTACCTGCATTCGGAGATTGATACCCTGGAGCGGGTGGAAATCATCCGCCGGCTGCGCCTGGGGGAGTTTGATGTTCTGGTGGGGGTTAACCTGCTGCGCGAGGGGCTGGATATTCCCGAGGTTTCCCTGGTGGCCATTCTGGATGCCGATAAGGAGGGCTTCCTGCGCTCTACCGGCGCCCTGATTCAGACCGCCGGTCGGGCCTCGCGCCATGTAGCGGGAGAGGTGATTATGTACGCCGATACGCTTACCGCCTCCATGAAGGGAGCCATCAAGGAGACCCAGCGCCGCCGCCGCTTGCAGGAACGCTATAACCAGGAACACAACATTACCCCTGAAGGCATCCGCAAAAGTATCCATCAGGGCTGGGCTAAGCCCTATGAGGCAGACTACGTTACCGTGCCCATGGCAGCCAGCCCCCAGGCCGAGTATGATCCCGAGCTTGTGCTGAGGTTGGAGGAAGAGATGTTTGCCGCGGCCAAGAAGCTGGAATTTGAAAAGGCCGCCCGGTTGCGGGATAGGGTAGCTGCCTTGCGGGGAAAGTAGCTTAAGGGTATAAGGTGCCCTTAAAACTTCCATCGGCGGTGGAGCCAAAGCCAATGATCGGGATATTTTCGTACATATTCTTCAATAACATCATTTAATCGCTGAGTATTTACCTCTAAGTCGTGCTGGCGGTCATCGCTGCGCACGGGAATAACCTCGGGGGCGATAATGAGTTTGTGCTTGTACTTTTCCTGGCGCACCATAAATACAGGCAACAGGGCACAATCTGTTTTTAGAGCCAACAGGGCAGGAGTTACCAAAGTATAGCAGGGGTGGCCAAAGAAGTTAGCCAGCACCGCTTCGTTCGGCGCGGTGCTCTGATCCATAAGTACGGCCACGATTTCCCCCCTGCGTAAGCATTGTATGAGCTTTGGGATTACCCTTTTTTTAGGGTTAAGCCTGTTCCCAAAACGGACACGGTTGCTGGTTACTATCTTGTCCAGAAAAATATTGTCCAAGGGGCGTACTATAAGGTTGCAGGGATACCCACGCAAGGCTGTTGCCGCCCCCATTAATTCCCAATTGCCAAAATGGGCGGCGACTACAAGTACTCCTTTGCCTTGCCGGCTGGCTCGTTCAAAGTTTTCCCAGCCTTCTATTTCCAGCCATTGGTTAAGTTCTTCCTCCTTCAGGTTGAAAAAACGACAAAATTCAACAAAAAAACGTCCCAGATTGATGAAGCTGCCTTGGGCAATCTCCCTCAACTGCTCAGGGGTCTTTTCCCCTGCAAAAGCCTTTTGGAGATTGTTTAGGGCTACCTGGCGGTGACGCTTATCCAGCAGATAACCTAATTTACCCAGTTGCTCGCCCAGCTTCATAGCAAGAGATAGGGGTAAAATCCCGATAACTCCTATTATTCCCATTAGCAGTATATAAATTAAGTAATCAAGTATTGTTTTAAACATCTTTTAGCGGTTCAG
>QIFF01000291.1 GCA_003230635.1 bacterium
GTGCGGCAGAGAAGGATATCGGGCTGAATCCCAATCTGCATCAATTCCTTGACCGAGTGCTGGGTGGGTTTGGTCTTCAGCTCATCCGCCGCCGCAATGTAGGGCACCAGGGTCAAGTGCACATAGGCCACATTTTCCTTGCCCACGTCGTACTTGAACTGGCGAATGGCTTCCAAAAATGGCAGGCTTTCAATATCGCCGATGGTGCCACCGATTTCTACAATCACCACATCCACATCGTGGGCAATGCATAAGATGCCTTCTTTGATTTCGTTGGTGATATGGGGCACTACCTGCACCGTTTTCCCCAGGTAATCCCCGCGGCGCTCCTTAGTAATTACCGAGTAATAAATCTGCCCGGTGGTCAGGTTGTTGAGTTTGCTCAGGCGAACGTTGGTGAAGCGTTCATAGTGTCCCAGGTCAAGGTCGGTTTCCGCCCCGTCCTCGGTAACATAGACCTCCCCGTGTTGAAAGGGGCTCATCGTGCCCGGATCCACATTAATATAGGGGTCAAACTTTTGCAGGGTGACCTTCAGGCCGCGCGCCTCCAGCAAACAGCCAATGGAGGCTGAAGCCAGCCCCTTGCCCAGGGAAGAAACCACCCCGCCGGTTACAAAGATAAATTTAGTAGGCAAGTCAATCTCCTTTTTCGCCTGATTTTAAACCATGCCCCCCTGATTTGCAAGGCTAAAAGCATCCTTGTTTATGCTGTCCAAGTTATTCTCCTTCGGCCAAATCCACCGCCGAGCGCAGCCTTTTCTTTTCCGCCTGCAACTTCTTATCCCTGAGAATTTTTTCTTTGGCCCGCTTTGACCTTCTGCGTTTCTGGCGCCTGATTTTTTCTATCTCCGCCCTTTTTTCGCTCTCCCGTCCCAGGATAAGCTCCTCTATTTTTTGCAGCAGCAGGCGCCTGGCCAGAAAGCGGTTTAAGGCCTGGGAGCGCTCCTTTTGCACCTTGACCTCAATCCCGCTGGGAAGATGCTTTAAATAGACACAGGTAGAGGTCTTGTTTACATTTTGTCCCCCCTTGCCGCTGGAGCGCACAAATTTCTCAACAATATCGGCCTCGGCTATGCCCAACTCCTGCATGCGCTCCAGTAGGGCTATCTCTTTTTCCGTGCTCACCATATCTTAAAACCTAAAGGGGTTGTACCCTGTTTCGTAGTGCAGGGCTTTAGCCCTGCCGGAAGAAGGCAGCCCTAAAAGGGCTGCACTACCCAGACAACCATTGCCTGATAAATCAGGCAACTACATTTCCGACAGGTATTTTTGATAAACAGTATAATCGCGCCCGCTGAATAGAACAAAAACAACCTGCTCTATCTGCGGATATTTTTCCAGGCATTTCCTGCTGGTCTCAATGGCAACCACAGACGCCTTTTCAATCGGGTAGCCATATACTCCGGTACTGACAGAAGGAAAAGCCATACTTGCCAGCCCATTTTCGTGCGCTACCTCAAAACAGCGCCGGTAGCAGCTTGCCAGCTTTTCCGGCTCACCGCTGTCCCCGCCGTGCCAGACAGGCCCAACCGTGTGAATCACATGCCTGGCCGGCAGATTGTAGCCCCTGGTGATCTTAGCCTCCCCGGTAGGGCAGCCCTTGAGGGTGCGGCATTCGGCCAAAAGCCCCGGCCCCGCCGCCCGGTGAATGGCGCCGTCCACCCCGCCGCCGCCCAGCAATGAGGTATTAGCCGCATTAACAACAGCATCCACCTCAAGGGTGGTAATATCCCCCTGAACAATTTGAATTTTACCGAAGGTTTCCGCCATTTTTACTCCTTCCTTGATACCGGCTGAAAACTTGGGTATTTTGGCTTGGCAATAATTGCACCAAGAAAAATTTCTGTCAGGTTTTAGAAATTTTAAGTTCCAGCCTCAAATTTGCGTCAAAGTTGCTCAAAATCAGGCCGAAATCCTAAAGGGGTTCGCTTACTCTTCAGGCGGGCCTAAGCCCCGTTGCTGGTTTCGGCTTGAAACAAGCCGAAACCAGCAAAATCCTCATAATTGTATTGTATTATTTTGGCCTCGGCAGGGGTGTTACCATTTCCAACGCTTTAAGGGTATCTTGAAAAATGAGAATTTTCGTTCAAGATCAAGGCATGCGAAAAATTTAACCGCAGGCATATGTTTGATATTCCGAGGATTAATATTGGAAGAAAAGGCCATTTTTCAAGGTGCCCTTATATCAAGACCTGACACATTGGTTGTGCCCATTTCTTTTTTCGAATTTAATCCAAACCGCAATCTTTCTTTTAAAATTCTGTATTTTTCTTGCCCTTTGAGAAACGGTGTTAGGCCCCGGTTCATAACGTAGTTCAAATCCAGGAACTTTTGATTCCGTAAGTAATTCACACCAATCTCTATAGTTGAGACTTTTTTCATGGATTCCAAATTCTTTTGCCCGTATAGAGCGTTCAGCACGGTCTTTTAGGTGCAATTTTTTCATAAAGGGTGCAGCTATATCAACACCAAAAAAAAGTCCGCCTGGTCTTAATACCCGCCAAACCTCTTTGAACATTTTTTCAATTCTACCAATATGGTGAATACTATGTGAGATAAATATGGCATCAAACTGAGCATCGTCGAACGGCAAATTTTCTGCGTCTATTGCAGCATATACATCCACAGGTGCTTCCATAATGGTGCCTACTTTGACGGACTTTGTAGTAAGGTAGCGGGGACTTATATCACTCGCCCACACGGTGATATCCTGGTTACAAAGCTTTGTAAGTGCGCTTATGTAACAAAGGCCTCCCGCCAGCTCAAGAAAATTCTTAGTGGGGGGGGTTATAATTTCTTTTTTCCAAAGTTTTTCAAATTTTTCTACATAACTTCTCTTTTTGAACATGAGGTCGCGCCAGATAGGGTCATAAACGATCTCATGTATACGATCTTCATTAAGCTTTTCTTTTTCTGATTTGCTGGGAAGTAAATTATAGTAAGGGTCTTGACTAGAACAGCGCACTGAAATGTGCTATAAAGCTAGTCAGGACAATGAATAACAAGTATGTAAATCGTTCAAAAATTTCTG
>QIFF01000175.1 GCA_003230635.1 bacterium
CTACTTTGGTCCCACTGGGTCGGGCATAGGGGGTAAATCCTCCTGCACTTGAGATGGCATCCAGAATGGTCATTCCCTCTTCATATCTAATGGTTTTTTCTTCTCGGACTTCGCCTACAATGCGAATGATATTTTGAAACTTGTCCGCTTTTTTGGTGGGTGGTTTTGCTATGGGTTTGGGTTTTTCCTTGAAGAAAATGGTATCACCAGCTTTTAGATAGACATTCTGGCTTAAGTCGCCTTCCTTGAGCAGGCGGTATAAATTTACCGGCAGTTTTTTATTGTTTCTGACCAGGAAGCTGGTTTTTAAGTTAATGTGTCCCGGTAGATTGCCGATCATAGAAAAGAGCTGAAGCAAGTTGGTAGTACCCTTTAACTTTTTGGCTCCCGCTGCTTTCAGGTTGCCGAAGATATAAACTGTAAGACGGTCGCTTTCTATCAGGTTAATAGTTATTTGAGACTCCCTGATGTCCTTAACGTAGTCAGTCAATTTCTCAGTTAGCCTCTTGCGCAACTGAAGAGGGGTTAAGCCAGTGGCTTTGATCTCTCCGATCAAAGGGTAGGATATCTTCCCATCGGGGCGCACGGTTACTGTGGTGTTTAGATCCTTCTCCCCCCAAACAGAGATACTAAACTTATCACCAACACCAATGACGTAGTCCTCTGCTTCGGCTCCTCCAGGAGGCAACCAGATTGTCAGTAACAAAGAAAATAAAAAAAACTTAAACAGCCAATTCCTTGTGGTCTTCATGGGAGGTTCTCCTCTCTTGTGGTTGGGTAAACTTTAAAGTAGGGGCAAGCCCTGCCCTCTACTTGGAACCTTTGCCTGTTATCATTACCTGAATAGTTTTCAGGATAGTCAAGGTGTCAAGAATGAATGACCGATTTTTGATATAGTATAGATCGTATTGCAGCTTTTCCTGGGCGCTTTCAACGCTGGAAGCATATTGATATTTCACCGCTGCCCAGCCGGTAATCCCAGGTTTGACCACCAATCGCTGTTTATAATAGGGGATAACCTGTTGCAATTTATCCACAAAATAGGGGCGTTCCGGACGAGGGCCCACCAAGCTCATTTCTCCTTTGAGAACATTAATCATTTGCGGCAATTCGTCCAGGCGTAACCTGCGGATTACCCTGCCCACCCGGGTGATCCGCGGGTCATCTTCGCTGGCCCAGACTGGGCCTGTGCTCTCTTCAGCATCAGAATACATGGAGCGGAATTTGATTAAAATGAAGGGCCGCCCATTCTTGCCAACCCGTTCTTGTGTTAAGAACACCGGGCCGGGGGAATCAAGTTTGATTAGCAGGGAAATCAGTAACAGCAGGGGGCTGGAAATAAGCAGGTATAGCAGGGCAAAGGCAAAATCCAGGACTTGCTTGCTCACTTGATAAAAGCCTTTTTCTCTAAATCCAGAGAAAAAAATGAGCTTGTTGGGGCGCAGCTCTGAAATGAGAATTTTCCCGGTTAACTGTTCATAAAATTTCGAGCTGTCTAAAATCTCAATCCCTTGTGATTTACACTGTAAAAGGAACTCCAGGGGCAAGTTTTCTCGCCGTTGGGAAACAGCTACGATTACCTGTCTAATCTTTTTCCTGGTTATGAGTTCTCTAGTATATTCACTTTCTACTTCCCATGCATTCAGGCCCATAACCATCTTTCCTGGATTTTTAAGATTGGTTCCCAACAACCCTTCCAGATGATACTGAGAGAGTGGTCGGTTTAATAGCTCTTTGGCAACCAAACGAGCCAGGGGGCCGCTCCCCAGGATGAGAATATTCTTGCGAGGAAACAAATGAATAATAATCCAGCCAAAAAGCACCCGCCAAAAACATATCAGAACAAGGGCAATCAGAATAGAATATAGAAGAAGTCTCTTGATGGGTTCCAGGCTGGGGAAAAATAGGTAAAGACCTGCTAATACTAACGAACTGGCTGCAAAAGCCAGCACAATGCGCCAGAGCATGTCGCCTAAACCCAGTTGGACTTCCGTGTTATATAAATCATTGATAAAAAACGTTAATTGGCAGAGGATGGTTACGAAGACAGCTCCTTCCAGAAAGGTTAACCAAGGGAGGGGAACCCGACCATTGAACTCAATGGCCATGGCAAGATAACTAGAGGTCAGGATTAAGAGGCTGTCTAGAGAAAAATTTTCCTTAAAGAGAGACTATTCTTCAGATGATCCATAAACTTTCAACTTTGAAGGCACTAGGGGATTACTGCCAGTTAAGCCACTTTCTGTTGCCAAATGACACAAAACAACATAGTATCATACAGTAAAAACTAAAAGAAAGTCAACCTTTCTCCCCAAAAAGGGTAGTCTAAAGTAAAGTGTGCAAATTTTTAAGGTAGGTGCCAAAAGAAAGGGTGTATCCTTCCAGGGGAGATTAATCCTGACGGGAAAGAGAAATACACCCTATGAAATGCCATTAATCTGGGGAAACTCCGGGGATTTAAACCGGATTTCACAGGCTTACTTCACAATCAAAGTCGGCAGGCGTTCTTTTTGCTGAAGTTTTTTGGCTAACTCCTGGGCCTTAGTTTTATTGGCACAATTTCCCACCCGTACCCGGAACCAGGTGCCTTCTCCTTTGAGGTTGGCTTTAGTGACCGCAACTTGATAACCTTTCCCCTGTAACCTTTTCTGTAAGGCGCGCGCTTCTTTTTCCTGGCGGAAGGCGCCGACCTGTACCCGGTAGGTGGTCGTAGTGGAGGAAGGTCTAGGCGCTTGGGCAGTTGTTTGGGAAAGGGGAGCTTCATCAGGCAGGGTTTGGTAAAAGCTGGCTTGCTCGCTTTTTTCCCGGCTGATCTTCAACTCCCCCTGCTTCGGCAACTGTTGGCGCAGGGAGGAGATGAACATCCCATACCCCCCCACCAGTCCCAGGCTGAAGATTAGGCTGGAAAAGAGTAAAAACAGGATGACCAGGAAGATTATTTGCCCGCGGCTGAGGCTGAAAGAATAGTTTTTAGTACGCCTTCTGGGCAAT
>QIFF01000079.1 GCA_003230635.1 bacterium
TTCAATCAATTCCAGCAAGTAAGAACTCTTTTCTGCCACTATACTCTCCATGTTTTCCTTTTGGCTTTTCAATTGGAACAATTCTTCAGCAATATTCAGAGCGGCCAAAATCACCACTTTTGAAGTTGAAATCACGCCGGTATTGGACTTAAGCTCATGTATCTTATTGTCCACATAACTAACAAGAGCCTGAATTTCAGCCTCTTCCAGGTCACTTTTGATGGTGTAACTGTGTCCGTATATTTCAACTTCGCTGTAGTTCACCCCTCATTTTCCTCGCCAGAGAAAACACTAAATTCCTATCCCGTCCAATCCACTGAGCATAGTTTCTAATTTTGCATACACTTGACCTCTCTCTTCCTGAAACCGCTGGTTTTCCTCTTTAAGCTGGGTGAAGCTATTGACCTCTTGATGGCTATTTTCCAGATCCCGGGTCATTACTTGCACTTGATTAGTTAACTCGGCAACTTGCCCTTCCAATGACCTTTTTTGGACTTGTAAGTCTTTGACCAGTTCTATCATTTGGGTCACTCGCTGTTCCAGCAAGCCCAATTTTTCCAGAGGCATCATCAGCCTCCCCCCCTTACATGTATTGCCAGCGACTTCTTTACTAGTTAAGTGATGTGGGCAGAACAGCGACTCTATCCAGCGCTGCCTGCCATCTATGCTAAATACCACCTGGGGCCACCTTTTAAAATGGCCTTTTCGCCCAATATCTGCGTTATGCTCAAAATTTAATCCTCGGAATATCAAACATATGCCTGTGGTTAAATTTTTCGCATGCGCACCCCTGGGAGTTACCCAGGGTGGCTACTCCCGGAGGAAGGCGCTCAGTTTTCCTGCCAGGGCTTGGATAATCTTATCCTGGCAGGCATTGATTTGCTCCTCATCCAGAGTGCCTTCTTCCGACTGATAAATCAGAGCAAAGGCTAAACTCTTTTTGCCCTCGGCAACCTGGTTGCCGCTATAAACATCGAACAGGTGAATGTCTTTCAAAAACTTGCCCGCACTACTTACAATAACCTTTTCTACCAGAGCGGCGGGAGTAACTGCTTCTACCACCACCGCCAAATCCCGGAAAGTAGCCGGATAGCGGGGTAGAGAAACCACTTTACGCTGCTTGGGCAGGTGAAGCAGCAATTGTTCTAAATCCAATTCCCAGACAAAAACTTGCTGCTGTAACTGTAGTTCTCTTTGTGTTTCCGGGTGTAAGCATCCCCCTTGTCCGATTTTTTCGTTCCCGATGATTAATTCGGCGCTTTGTCCCGGGTGAAGGTAGGGAACCTTACCCCTCTCCCAGCGCCAGGCAGTAAAACCCAAATGTTGCAAGAGGCCGTCCACAATCCCCTTTAAGTCATAAAAGTCTATTGCCTGGGCACTTGCATGCCAACTGGGCTTACTGGTTTTGCCGGTTAAGGCCAGTGCCAGAAAGGTTTTTTCCTGGGGTAGCTCACTACCGCTGCGGCAGAAGCAATGGCCAATCTCAAACAACTTCAAGTCAGGAACGTGATGATTGAGATTGTGAGCAATATTCTGTAATAAACCCGGCAGTAGAGTAGTGCGTAAGACCCCCGCTTCCTGGGTCAAGGGATTGCTCAGGCTCAGCGCCTGACTACCTGAATTCATTTTACTACAAAAATCCCGGGAAGTAAAGCTAAAATTAATTACCTCCCACAAGCCACAACTGGTTAGAAAATAACGGATTTTATCTTTTATCTTCTGGTTAGCCGGAGGTGTTTGCTCAGGCAGTTTGCCGGTGGGTATGGTGGTGGGGATTTGCCCATAACCGTAGAGACGGGCAATCTCTTCAATTAAGTCTATTTCGCGGCTCACCTCCTGGCGAAAGCCGGGGACTTGCAGCTTGATGCCTTCGGGTTGTTCCTCGCTGATATGGAAAAACATTCTTATGAACAAATTCTTAATTTCTTGAGGGCTGAGCCGGGTACCCAAAATTTGATTTACCCGGGCAAAGCGCAAGTAGATTTCTGGCTGGGGCAAAGGGGTGGGGTAGCTATCTATTATTGGCTCCAGGGGTCTGCCTCCCGCCAATTTCCGGATCAGGCTTATGGCGCACTGCAAGGGCTGCAGGAGATTGGCTCCGTCTGTTCCCCGCTCAAAGCGGAAAGAAGACTCGCTGACCAGTCCCAGCTTGCGGCTGGTGTGACTAATCGTAAGGGGGTTGAAATAGGCGCATTCCAATAAAAGATTTTGGGTGGCGGGATTTACCTCGGAGTTCAGTCCCCCCATTACCCCCCCCAGGGCAACGGCCTTTTCGGCGTCGCTAATTACCAGCATTTGCTCATCCAACTGATGCTCTTGCTCATCCAAAGTAATGAAGCGCTCCCCCTTTTGGGCGCGGCGCACGATGATTTTATTGCCCCTGAGCAGTCCCAGGTCAAAGGCATGTAAAGGCTGCCCCCACTCCAGCAGGATATAATTGGTTATATCCACTATGTTGTTTATGGGGTGTAGGCCTGCCTGTTCCAGACGCCTGGCCAGCCAGTCAGGGGAGGGAGCGATTTTTACCCCCTTAATGATACAAGCCGCATAACGCGGGCACAAATCCGGTGCGGTAATCTCCACTTCCCAGGAATCCGTCTTGGAGGGATGGGTTTTAAACGCGGGTAAAGCCGGGGCAGGCAGCTTCAGCTTGCCCCCGGTAAACATAGCTACCTCACGGGCGACGCCGATATGGCTCAGGCAATCCCCGCGATTAGGGGTAATGCTAAGCTCCAAAACAGCATTTTCCCCTTCCCCCTCTATCCCCTCCACCTCCAGCCCCAGCATGGTAGGGGGGAAGTTCAAAATCTACATATTTTTTTAACCACTGGTAGCTTATTTTCATATGCCAGACACCATGTCATTGCGAGCGACTGAAAGGAGCGAAGCAATCCTTTATTTAAGCCCCAAAAAGAGAGATTGCTTCGTCGCTATGCTCCTCGCAACGACAGCTTTGTAAGAATTCTCTTCCATCCTGTTAATCCTGTCAAAAAATCTTTTTTGTTTTCCTCTGTGTCCTCTGTGGTTAATCAAGTTAAAACTGTTGTAAAAACCGCAGGTCATTTTCAAAAAACAGACGGATGTCGTCTACTCCATATTTGAGCATAGCGATGCGTTCTATGCCCATGCCGAAAGCGAAGCCGCTTGCCTTTTCCGGGTCGTAATTGACCTTCTCAAATACTGCCGGGTCCACCATGCCCGCTCCCAGGATTTCCAGCCAGCCGCTGCCCGAGCAGACCCGGCAGCCCTGGCCGTGACAAATCACGCAGGCGATGTCCACCTCGGCGC
>QIFF01000169.1 GCA_003230635.1 bacterium
CAAGGTCCATATTATTGACGGGCGGGTACCCCATGCCTTACTTCTGGAAATCTTTACCGACAAGGGAATTGGTACGGAAATAGTACGCTCCTTGTAGGGTGGGCTGCGCCCACCTTTCGGATTGGTGGGCACAGCCCACCCTACTGTAAAGCTATGAAAACCTCCCAACTCATAGAACTTTCCCGGCAGTACTTAATACCCACCTATAACCGCTTTCCGGTGGTCTTTACCAAGGGAGCGGGGGCTGTGCTTTGGGACAATGAAGGCCGCCAATACCTGGACTTTGTCAGCGGGCTGGCGGTTTGCAACCTGGGGCACTGCCACCCGGCAGTGGTTGCCGCCATATCGCGGCAGGCCCAAGAACTCCTGCACGTCTCCAACCTTTACCACATCCGTCCGCAGATAGAACTGGCCCAAAAGCTGGTTGAACACTCCTTTGCCGACAAAGCCTTCTTTTGCAACAGCGGAGCCGAGGCCAACGAAGCGGCGATTAAACTGGCCCGCCGCTACGCCTGGCAGAAATGGGGCGGGAAGCGTTACAAAATAATTACCTTTGGAAATTCCTTTCACGGGCGCACTCTGGCTACCATAAGCGCTACCGCCCAGACAAAATTCCAGCAGGGCTTTGCCCCCCTCCCGGAGGGGTTTACCTACGTCCCATTCAATGATCTGGCTGCGCTTGAAACCGCAATTGACGAACAGACGGCAGCAGTTCTGATTGAACCCATCCAGGCAGAGGGCGGGGTCAACCTGCCTGCCGAGGACTTCCTGGAAGGGGTGCGCCGAATTTGCGACCGGCACCAGCTCTTACTAATCCTGGATGAGGTGCAGACCGGCATCGGGCGTACGGGCAAGCTCTTTGCCTACCAACACCATAAACTGGAGCCGGATATGATGACCCTGGCCAAGGGCTTGGGCGGGGGAGTCGCACTGGGAGCGCTCCTGGCCAAGGAAGAGGTAGCCCAGGCCTTCAGCCCGGGCACCCACGCCTCTACCTTTGGGGGCAATCCCCTGGCCTGTGCCGCCGCCCTGGCGGTGCTGAAAACGATTTTGGAAGGGGATTTATTGAACCATTGCCGGGAAATGGGGCAATATTTAGAAAAAAACCTGCACCGCTTGCAGAGTCTTGCAGAGTCAATATAGCTTTGTTCAGGAAGTGCGCGGGTGTGGTCTGATCTGGGCCATGGAATTAAAGCGGCCTGCTGCCCCCATAGTCTCCGCCTGTTTGCAGGAAGGGGTTTTAATCATAACCGCCGGGGAAAGGGTGCTGCGCTTCCTGCCCCCCCTGATTATCAGCCCGGAGCAAATTGATAAAATGATCGCCGTCCTGGAGAGGGTTTTGAACGCTTCTCCAATAAAGGAGTAAACAAGCTTGGAAGTCCTGCTGAGAGCACTGGTTAAAGAAGGGCTTATAACGGAAAAGCAACTCCAAATGGCCAAGGTCAAGCAGATGGGCAGCAAAAATGCTCTTGAAGACTCGCTTATTCAAATGGGCCTGATAGCGGAAGAGGATTTGACAAAGCTTTCATTGAGGCTTTTTGAGGTGCCGTTTTCAAATTTGAACGAGGAGGCCATAGAGCGCTCGGCAACCAAAATCATACCGGCTGAAACAGCCAAGCGTTACGGGGTTTTCCCCATGCGCAGGAAGGGGAATGTGCTTGTGCTGGCCATGAGCAACCCTGAGGATGTAGTGGCTTTAAATGATATGCGGCTCTTGACAAAAATGGATATAGATCCCGTTTGCAGCACAAAGAGTGCTATTTCCAGGGCTATCGAGAAATATTATCAAGATGGCGCCCCTGAGCCGGAAGAAGTTGAGCAGCCGGCTGAGCCGCATTACGAGTTTTTTAAAAATCTTGTTGAAGATACCACGGTTGAGCTGATTAAGGAGGAGAGAGAAGCCACAGATCATTTTGACATAAAAGCGCTTCAGGGGAAGCAATCCCCGGCGGTAAGGCTGGTCAACCTGATTTTAAGCGATGCAGTGAAGATGCGGGCGAGTGATATTCATATTGAACCCCAGGAGGGTGCTTGCCGGGTACGCTACAGAATAGACGGCAAACTGAGAGATATTGTAGAAATCCCCAGCCAGCTTCGTTTCCCGGTTGTGGCCAGAGTCAAGGTTATGGCTAACCTGGAGCTGGCGGAAAGAAGAAAAACCCAGGACGGGAGAATCAAAATCTCTGCTTATAACAGGAAAATTGATTTGCGGATTTCCATCCTGCCTACATATTATGGGGAAAAGGTGGTCATGAGGCTGCTGGACACCAAAGAAGCCAAGCTAAAACTGGATAAATTAGGTTTTAGCGAGTCCGATTTGAATTTAATCAAAAAGGCCAGCAACCGGCCGCAGGGCATGGTTTTGGTCACCGGTCCCACCGGCTCGGGCAAGACCTCAACCCTTTATGCTACCTTAAATTTCATAAAAAGCGAAGCAAAAAATATTGTTACCATTGAAGACCCCATAGAATACTTAATAGACGGGATTAACCAAATCCAGCTTAACCCGCTCAAGGATGTTACCTTCGCCACCTCTTTGCGCAGTATTCTGCGCCAGGACCCGAATGTAATTCTAGTGGGGGAAATCAGGGACAAGGAAACCGCTGAGATTGCTTTCCGCTCTGCTTTAACCGGGCACCTGGTTTTTTCCACCTTACACACGAACACCTCCGTGGCTACGATTACCAGATTGTTGGACATTGGCTTGGAGCCCTATCTAATCGCTTCCGCTATTATTTTGATTATCGCCCAGAGACTGATCAGGGTGATCTGCCCTCACTGCAAGGAGGAATATAGCCCGGATGGAGATATTACAAACAAGTTTAGAATTTATATAGAGAAACTTAATATACAACATTTCTTTTGGGGGAATGGTTGTGAACAGTGCAGCTTTACGGGCTTTCTGGGGCGCACAGCTATTTTTGAGTTCTTAAACATCAATGAAAAAATAAGAGCCCTTATCTCCAACAAGTCCCCGGAAGATTTAATCTTGAAAGAAGCCAGAAGGGGCGGCCTGAAATTATTAGCCGAAGCGGGGATGGAAAAGGTAGCCCGGGGTATAACCACCTTGGAAGAGGTGGCAAGTGTCGCCGAGGTTGTTGGGACAGAACAAACGCTTGAAAGTCCTGACCGAACCAAAGGGAAACTAAAGATCTT
>QIFF01000282.1 GCA_003230635.1 bacterium
GAATCGGCAAACAGTCATATTTGAGACATAATATGCCCTTTTTGGGGTGCCGATTTGTAGGTTCAAGGCAACTGTCTTTACAGCGCTTCCAGGGTATCGGTTAATTGTTTCGGAGTCAACTCAGATACAGGAAGGGGTGAAATTTTGAAAGTATTGAGCCCGCTAAAAAGCATCAGAAAATTTTGTTTGTGGTGTTGCTACAACCAACCTAAGGACGTTAGCTCCTGCCCTGCGATAGGTTGCCCGTTGTATCCGTTTCGCTTTGGGCGTGGATTCGGACAAAAGCTAAAGGCGATTAGAAAACGCTGCTTAAAGTGCGCTCAAGACCCCGCTGCAGTTAAATCATGTGAGAGGGATGGTTGTTATCTTTACCCCTACCGAATGGGGAAGAACCCAAACAGGAAAGGGATAGGCGATGCTAAAAATCCCCACTCAATAACGGAATAAGAAACAATACTGCCGGGGGAATAGGTTGCTATTAGTCTAGCGGATTGTCAAGAAAAAACCGCTCGTGAGTGAGGGGAAATTGAAAATAGAAGCGGGTTTCTACAAATTGTCCAACGCTTCTATCAACTGCTCCGGGTTTAGTTGAGTGTAAATCATAGTGCTGGTGATGGAGCGGTGGCCGAGGGCTTGCTGGACGGCGAGCAGATTATTGGATTTCTCATACAGCGTGCTGGCAAATGTGTGGCGCAGGGAATGGATAGTGAGGTGCTTGCCGATACCGGCGGCCTTTAACCACTGCTCAAAGGAACGCTGCACCTGGCGCAGGGAGAGACGCTGACTGCGGGAGCTTAGAAATAAGGCCGGGGAATCGGTGGCCTGTTTTTTACGCCAGCGCAGGTATTGCTCCAGGATTCGGCGGGAGCGGGCGTTGAGAAAGCGGGTGGCTTCGTTATTTCCCTTGGCGGTAATGCTCAAACGCTTCTCGGCCAGGTTGATGTCGGCTAGTTCTTGAACCCGCAGGCCGGTGTTCAATAGCAGGGTGTAAATGATGCGGTCACGAAAAGCCCGCCGGCCTTTGGTCTGAGCCAAGGTTTTTAATAAAAACTTTTGCTCTATGTCGGTGAGAATGTCGGGCAGCGCTCTTTGGTAGTACTTGATGCGGATGCCGGCGGCGGGGTTAGTGGTGATAACCTCCGATTGAAGTAGCCAGGCGAAGAAGGCTTTGAGGGATGTTTTGATTTTATTGACCGATCCCTTGGCTCTGGGTGAGCCGTCTGGTTTGTTGATAATAACAGGGGAAGCTAAAAACTCGTGCAACTGGTGGGAAGTAACGGCGGCAACATCGGGGTTTTCCCCCAGCCAGTCATGGAACGTCCCCAGGTCGTGGAGATAGGAGCGGATGGTATGCGGGGATCGGGAGTCGGCTCGCAGAAAAATTTCAAAATCGTTGATGGCTTGACTGAGTCTCATGGTTGCTTGTTCCTGGTAAAGCAGATGGCGGCGGCAGCCGGGATTATATCAGCCGCCGCCGCCACTTGGGGTTTAGCTTTGCGCATCCGCTTCCGCAGGCTCAGGAGTTTCTGCTGCCGGTGGGGTTGCCTTAGCCCGGGCATGCGCCAGCTCGGATTTCGGGACGGGCAAGCTGGTAATCCATTTTTTCTCCAAGGCAAAATCCATGCACTGCCTGAATACCCTTTTGATTTGCTTTACCGTAAGCTCCGCACGGGGTTTTCCATTCGGCAAATTTTTAAGGGCAGGACTATTAAAGAACTTGCCAACCTGGAGCAGGGTAATGGCATCCACCTGGCGCTGAGCGCCGAAGTAATCGACCGCCAGTTGAATGGATTTCAAATAGACCTTGATGGTGCTGGCCTTGGTCTCGGTGAAAACCAGCGAGTCGATATAGTCTTCGGCAACTTCCCGGAGGATTTTGGCCTCGCCGGTTTCCTGGGTGATTGGTTTTTGCTTAGACATAACAATTACCTCCTGGGACTACTTGTCCCGGTTAGAGTTGAGCCTCGGGTCCGTGACCCTTGGGTCAATGACCCACTCCCGGGGAATTTCCGGGAAGGCGTCCTGTTGCTGAAGCAGCCATTCCCGGATGATTTGCGGGATTAAGCGCTCCAGCGGTGTTTTCTGCTTCAGGCACACCAGCTTCAGGGCGGCGTGCAGTTGGGGATTAAAATTGCGGATATGCAGGCTGCTCATGAGGGGTCACTCCTTGGCCGATAGCTTGACTGCCATAGTTCGACAGTGAGCCGCGAGTACTTCGTAATGCTCGGCCATCTTAAGAAAGTCGGCGGCGCTGCCGGACTCCAATAAATTGTGGCGGCCGAATGGCATGGTATAGCGCTTCCCGTCGTTGGGGTTGGCGTATTCGACATCCACTAAATCGCAGCCGCCTACGCCGGCACCGGCTCTATAGCCTTTGACGGTGCCGATGACTTGCTCGACTCCTTTGTGGTGAGGATTGAATTTGATGATTACCTTATCTCCTGGTTTCATTGACAATCTCCTTCTTGTAATCGGATTTACTTTTTGGCTACGTGCCTCAGCACTTGGAGAGCTCGTTCATGGCTTCCTTCATGGCCTGGATACCCAAAGACCGCTGGACGATATAGCAATCAATTAAGATTGCTTGGTGCAGGGATAGTTCGGGATAAAGACTGTGAATTTTATCACTGTCAATCCCCAAACATTTTTCATCACAAGGGAATTGGTCTACTTCTTTCTGAACTTGTGCGTTTTTTAAGCACAGCCTAATTGAGTTTGAACAGAGCGCAAGCCTGATTTTGTTTTGCATTGGCTGATGACCCAGCCGATTAAGTCCCTTGTGGTAAGGGAGATTATAAAACGACAGACATCGCCGATAGTTTTTAATGCCCGACTGAAGGAGAGCTTGATATAGACCAGGAGAATATAGGCGGTCATTACGATGTATAGGTGTCTAACTATACCGTGCAATGACCGCATCTGATATTCTCCCAGTCCTATTTGACATCACGGAAATAGCATTCGATACCCCAACGCAGGTCGTAGCGTTTAATTACCACAGCCGTGGGGGTAGATACAAGGTTGGTAACCAGGTATTTGAGATTGTTTTTATGGTCACGGGAAATCACCAGCTTGACCCGGCCCAGTTTGTTCAGGCGCACCACTCGCTGGTAAGCGGACACGGACTGTTTTTTCCCTCTGGGGCGATAATCCATAAGGGAGAATTTTGCGGCTGAGCGGTCGGCAAACTCGGAGACTTTGTATTTCTTTGTATTGAGGTAGATAGAACGATTGGACTTGATTGCGGATACATAGCGCCAGCGTTTGGCATCGATTGCCCGGGTCACGGTGGGACACAGAAACCAGCTGTCGAACAATACCACCACTTTCATGCCGCGAGGGGGTGAGAAACCGCTTATCAATTCGGCAGCCAGTTGGTTCTTGGTTTTAAAAGGGACGCCCTGTTCGGCGCAGAATTCCTGTTTACAGTAAACCCGAACGCCTACGGGCAGGGATATCCCCTGGTAGACCATAATCGCTTTGACGAGGTTGTGCCCGAAATAGAAGGGATGATCCCCGTTATGATTTTTGAAAACACCGGCTCCCTGGATGTGGTGCCCGGTTTTTTCCGTGCCGGTATCGTCAATAATCAGGTAGACGACCTCCCCAAATTTGAAATCGATTTTGCGATAGGTTTTGGCTCGGGCAAGGTTGAAGGCGGCTTCGGCGTCCCAAGCTGATTCAATCAGAAACCGGGTCATGTTAGAGCGGTTGGGAGCGTGCAGGAAGTGTGATGATATCCCCTCAACATTCTTTTTCCTGGCGGCTATCAGCCCCAGCAAATAGCGGGAGAAATGTTTATATTGAGGCTTGGTCAGCATATTCTTAAATGGCTCCAAAAAATCTTCCAACTCAGGGGGAATTTGGGAAATTTTCATCAAGGCAAGCTCCTATGCTATAGAATTGATATTGCTTACCTTGTATTATACTTCAATTAGTTAAAAATTTCACCTGTTATTTCAGTTAGTTATGTTGAATTTGCACAAGTTCAGTTCTTTGGCTATTTTAAGCATTCTTTTCAGGTCGGTCATTGGTGTTTCTCCTTAACTGGTTGTTATTAATGTCTGTTGTCATTTCAATGTTACCTTGGAATGCGGCAGAAATCAAGTTAAATCGTTGTTTTTAAATGGATTATTACCATGGAAGAAATGAGCGCCAAAGAAGAAAAAGAC
>QIFF01000331.1 GCA_003230635.1 bacterium
GTAGAGCGCCGCGCCCTGGTGGAAGAGGCGGCCGGCATCATGAAATATAAGACCCGCAAAAAGGAAACCCTGGCCAAACTGGAGCTGACCCGCCAAAATCTCTTGCGGGTTTCCGACATCAGCAGCGAAGTCGAGCGCCAGTTGGAGGCTTTAAAAAAGCAAGCCAGGCGGGCCAAGCGTTATAAGAAACTGCAAGAGCAGGAACAGTCCCTGGTCGCCCTCCTGGCCTGCAGCCAGTATTTGGACTGCCATGAGCAGAAAAAACAAGTCCAGGCCCAATACCAACAAATTAAGGACGCCCAGTTAGCCAACAGTACCAGGATGGCTCAGTTGGAAAGTAATAAAGAAGGCCTGGAGTTGGAACTCCTGGAGTTAGGGGAACGCCTGGGTGAGTTGCAGACGGCCAAGCACCGGCAGGAGTTGGAGCAAAAAAGCGCCCAGGACCGGATTCAGCATTTAAACGAGATGCTGGCGGAACAGGCTCGGCAGCAGCGGGAGGCCAAGCAGGATATTCTCCGGCTGCAGGAACAAAATGACCAGGCAAAAGAGAATTGGCGGCAGCAGCGACAAACCCTAACGACTACCCAGCAAGAGCTGGCCCAGAGGGAAAGCCGCCTGGAAAAAGAACAAGCCGGGGTAAAGGAGCTGGAGGATTTGGTTTTAGAGCAGCGCCGACAGGTAGATGGGCAAAAGGGTGAGCTTTTGGAAATAGAGTCTCAGTTGGTGCAGGGACACAACCGCCGGCAAATCCTAACCGGCGAGGGAGAAAAACTGAGCCGCCGCAAACAACAGCAGCAAATGGAGCAAAAACTTTTGCAAGCCGAACAGGCTAAGCTGAAGCAAATCCTGGAGCAGATTTACCGGCAACAAGCTCAGCAGGAAGAGCAATTACAACAAATCGCCGCTCATAACCAGGAACTCCAGCAGCAAACAGAGCTTAAGATTCAGCAGCTCAAGGCATTGGACAAGAAGCTGCTGGCCCAGGGCGAGGAATATAACCTCAAATCCTCCCACCTGGCTTCACTCAAGGACTTACAGCAAAACCTGGAGGGGTTTCAGGAAGGGGTGCGCCACCTGCTGCTGGCCGACTCCCCCCTGCCCGGGCTGCTGGGCCTGGTCGCCCGCTTGATTGAGACCAAACCCGAGTACGAACTGGCCATAGAGACAGTGCTGGGGCCGCGCCTGGAATATATCCTGGTCAAAGATCAAGCCAGCGCCCTGCAGGCGATTCGGCAGTTGGAACAAAAGCAACTGGGGCGGGGCAGTTTTATCCCCCCCGCTTTGCCCGAACCGGCCGCCATTCCTTTGCCTGCAAAAACCACCGGGCTGCTGGGAAAGGCGCTGGATTTGGTAAGCTATGACCAAACCCATGCCTGCCTGGTGAGGCACCTGCTGGGCAATGTCTGGCTGGCGCAGGACTTGAAGTCCGCTCTAAACATCTGGAAGCAGACCGAGGCCAAGCCCAGTATAGTCACTCTTCAGGGAGAGGTAGTTGAGGCTGATGGAGTAATCTCCGGGGGGAGCGCCAGTAACAGCCGCCTGGGATTCTTTACCCGTAAGCGCAAGCTCAAAGAATTAGAGGTGCAAACCGCTAAGCTGGAGTCTGAATTGGCCCGGGGCAAGCGGGAGAGAGAAAAAATAGTGGCTGAATTGACCGGCCTGAATCAAGCGCGCAAACAAGGGGCGGCCAAGCAGCACCAAATGGAAATCAGCCTGGTCAGCCTGCAAAAGGACTGCCAGCGCTGGGAGGAAGGGGAGGAAGAGAAACAACGCCAGCAAAAACAGGCCGCTACCCTGGCCCTGGAAGCGCGGCAGTTGCAACTGGACAGCCAGACCCTGGAAAAAGAAAAAGCTCAGCTGTCCCAGGAAAAAACCCGGCTGGCCCAAACCAAAGAAACAGCCAAAGCAAAGCTTCTCAGCCTGCAGGAGCAGTATCAGGGCAGTGAAGATCAATTGAACTGTCAGCAGCAGGCGCTTACCGAACACAAGGTCAGACTGGCCTCCCTGGAGGCGAAAAAGGAAAGCCTGGAAGCGGATTTGAGGCGCCTGGAAACAGAGCAAACCCAAATCAGCCAACAGTTAAAGCAACGTCAGCAGCAAAAAGAAAAAACTCACAGCAGGCAGCAGGAATTGAGGGAAGAAATCAGCCGGCTGCAAAAGCAAGAAGAAAATCTGTCCCAAGAAGATCAGGGATTGGCGGACAAATTAATCGCCGTTGAAGCCGCTCACCAGGAAAAGGCCGGCCAGTTGCGGGAGTTGGAAGCGCTGCTCAAAGAGACCCGCCTGGAACACGAGCAGCGGCAAAAGCAGTTGGGGGAGTTGGAAGTACACTTGGCCACCCTCAAGTTTAAACTGGAGGAAACCCAACAGCAGGTTGCTCCCGGCGGGGACTCACTGCCCCGGCTCATGGAGGGTTTTGACCCGCAAAACTTCAAGCCGGAAGAAGCCCGGCAGAAGTTGGAAAAAACCCGCCTTTCCCTGGCCGGGCTGGGGACGGTCAATTTAATGGCACTGGAAGAGGTAGAGGCGCTCCAGGAGCGCTATGATTTCCTGGCCCGGCAACAGGGCGATTTAAAGCAGTCCAGCTTGGGCCTGCACCAGGCGATTACTAAGATTAACCGCACCACCAGGGAACGCTTCCGCACTACCTTTGAACAGGTGAATGAAAAATTTCAATATTTGTGCGGACGGCTGTTTGAAGGAGGGGAAGGTGAATTGCGCCTGGAGGACGAGGAAGACTTACTGGAAACCGGCATAGAAATCATGGTGCGCCCGGCCGGTAAGCGTTTGCGCCAGATGAGCCTGCTCTCCGGGGGGGAAAAAGTGATGGCGGCAATTGCTTTCTTGTTTTCCATTTATCTGGTCAAGCCCTCTCCCCTATGCTTTCTGGACGAGGTGGACGCCGCCCTGGATGAGGCCAATGTGCAGCGCCTGCTGAATATTATTCAAGAACTTACCGACAAATCCCAGTTTGTCATGATCACCCACAACCGCAAGACTATGGAGGAGGCGGATTTACTATATGGGATTACTATGGAAACCCCAGGGATATCCAAAGTGGTCTCGGTAAGGCTGGCCCAGGAAGAGGTGGAGAATTAAATGCAGCAAATACTGAGTGAGGCGCTGGGGGAAGCACTGGAACACGCTAAAGAAAAGGGCGAGTTGGAACTTGTTGCAGTTCCCCCAATTACCCTGGAGGTGCCGGCGGACAAAAGGTTCGGGGATTGGAGCACCAACCTGGCCCTGGTACTGGCCTCCCGGCTCAAGCAGCCCCCGCGCCGGGTGGCGCAAGTAATTGTGGACAATCTGGCCCTCTCTTCAGGCCTAATTGAGCGGGTGGAAATTGCCGGGCCGGGCTTTATTAACTTTTATGTGCAGCCCCATTGGTGGTCACAGGTAGTCAAAGAAATCCTTGAACAGGGCAGCCGTTACGGCGATCTCAAGCTGGGACAGGGGGAGAGGGTGCAGGTGGAATTTGTCAGCGCCAATCCCACCGGGCCGCTGCATGTGGGGCACGGGCGGGGCGCCGCCCTGGGTGACGCCCTGGCTAATCTGCTGCAAAAGGCCGGCTTTGCGGTGCAGAAGGAGTACTATATCAACGACGCCGGCAACCAGATGAATATTCTCGGCCAGTCGGTGTTCCTGCGCTATCAGGAAATACTGGGTAAAGGGGTAGAGTTTATAAATCATGGCTACCAGGGGGAATATATCCGTGCTCTGGCTGGCAGAGGAAATTGTTAATGAGCATGGTTCAGGCTGGTTGGAAAAACCGCAAGAAGCGGTGCAATTTTGCGGGCGTTATGCGGCGCAGAAGATTTTAGCGGGCATCAAAGATGACCTGGCAGGTTTTGGGGTGGAGCTTGATAACTGGTTCAGCGAGCAGTCTCTTTTTGATAAGGGGGAGGTAAACCAGGCCATTCAGCAGTTGCGCCAAGAGGGACACATTGTAGAGCGCGAGGGCGCCTGGTGGTTGCGCTCCGCTAACTGGGGGGATGAAAAAGACCGGGTGGTAATCAGGCAGAACGGCGAACCCACCTATTTAGCCTCCGACATCGCTTATCACTGGGACAAATTACAGCGCGGCTTTACCCGCCTGATTAACATCTGGGGGGCGGATCACCACGGCTACGTAGCGCGCCTCAAGGCGGCGGTGGCCGCCATGGGCTATCCACCTGAACATTTGGAGGTAATCCTGGTACAGTTGGTGCGCCTGCTGCGGGAGGGGAAACCGATTGCCATGTCCACCCGCCAGGGGGAATTCATTACCCTGGCCCAGGTAGTCCAGGAGGTGGGCAGGGATGCGGCGCGCTTTCATTTCCTGGCCCGGCGCAGCGACAGTCAGTTGGATTTTGACCTGGAGCTGGCCAAAAAACAATCGGCGGAAAATCCCGTCTATTACGTGCAATATGCTCATGCCCGCATCTCCAGCATTCTGCGTAAGGCGGCTGAGGCGCACCTAAGTATCCCGCCACTCAGGGAGGTGGAGCTAAGCCGCTTGGAATTAAAGCAAGAAACAGAGTTAATGAAGAAGTTGAGCGAATTTCCCGCCCTGATCGCCGGC
>QIFF01000370.1 GCA_003230635.1 bacterium
CGTAGGGCAGGAGGAATTAGTGGCCTTGGTGCGCAAGCACTGGGACCTTACCCCCAAGGGGATTATTGATTACCTGCAACTGCGGCGCCCGATCTACAAACAGACCGCAGCCTACGGGCACTTCGGGCGCAGTGAACCCGAATTTACCTGGGAGAGGACTGAATTGGCACAAACCCTGCGTAGCGAGGCGGGAGTTTAATCAAAATGGCGAAACCACAGAGGGCACAGAGGAATTCTCTGTGCCCTCCAAAAAAGTTTCCTGTTTTTAACATAGAAGAGAACATAGAAAAACACATTTAAGGTAAATAATCAACTTTTGGTTTGAGGACAGAGCAAAACATCAAAAAAAATTGATGGCTTAGAGAACACAGAGAGGTCAAAATCCTCTTGACTTATTGATCCTTATATTTTCTCCGTGTTCTCTGTGGTTAGTTTCTGACAATACGAGTAACAACAAAAGGAGAATCTATTAGTGAATTACGATGTTAAGGACTTGAAACTGGCGGATAAAGGGCGCCTGAGAATTGAGTGGGCGAACCAGAACATGCCGGTATTGAATCCAAAGAAAAACCCCTGGCCGGAGTTACTCTGGGGGCCTGCCTGCACGTTACTACGGAAACGGCCAGCCTGATGAGCACCCTCAAGGCGGGCGGCGCCGAGGTACTGCTTTGCGCCTCCAACCCCTTGAGCACTCAGGATGATGTGGCCGCCGCTTTGGTGGCAGACGAGCAAATCCCGGTCTTTGCCATCAAGGGAGAGGACAACGAAACTTATTATAAGCATCTGAACAGCGTGCTGGACGCCAAGCCGGCAATTACCATGGACGACGGGGCCGACTTGGTTTCCACCATCCATGCGGAACGTCAGGATTTAATCGCTCATATTATCGGCGGCACCGAGGAGACTACTACCGGGGTAATCCGGCTTGCCAGTATGGCCAAGGACGGGGTGCTCAAATTTCCCATCGTGGCGGTCAATGATGCCGACACCAAGCATTTCTTTGACAACCGCTACGGCACCGGTCAAAGCACTGTTGACGGGATTGTACGTGCTACCAACCGCCTGCTGGCGGGTTCCACCTTTGTGGTCTGCGGCTACGGCTGGTGCGGTCGGGGATTAGCCATGCGTGCTGAGGGGATGGGAGCTAACATAATCGTTACCGAAATCGACCCCCTAAAAGCCTTGGAAGCCGTAATGGACGGCTACCGGGTGATGCCGATTGCTGAGGCTGCCCTTTTGGGAGACTTTTTCGTTACCGTAACCGGCAACCGTCATGTTATCAGCAGGGAACATTTCAAGCTCATGAAGGACGGAGCGATTGTAGCCAACTCGGGACATTTTAACGTGGAACTGGACATTGACGGGCTGGAAGAAATCAGCGCCAAGCAGCGGCAAATCCGCGAATTTGTGCTTGAATACACCCTGGCGGACGGGCGGCGGATTAACCTGCTGGGTGAGGGCCGGCTGATTAACCTGGCGGCGGCCGAGGGACATCCCTCCAGCGTGATGGATATGAGCTTCGCCAATCAAGCCCTTGCCGCTGAATACATGGTGAAGAATAAGGGCAAGCTGGCAATTGAGGTGCACAAGGTACCGGAAGAGTTGGACAAAACCATCTCCCGCCTGAAGCTGGAAGCCATGGGGGTAAAGATTGATACCCTCACCCCTGAGCAAGAGGAATACTTGAACTCCTGGGCAATGGGAACTTAAAAAGCAAGTTGTTTCAAGATATGTTTTTAATGCCCAACAAATAGTGGGTTGGTATTCCCAAGAAAAAAGTACCATCGAAATATGTTGCGTCGCCATGGACAGACTTTCGATTTAACACTTAACTATGGCGAAAGAAAGAGATGGAAAAATGAATATATCTATGTTGGCAATCTTGGTTACGATGTGACAGAAACCGAGCTCCAAGCCGCTTTCGAAGCTTATGGAGAAGTCGAATCTGCAAGAATTATTATGGATAGAGATAGCGGCCGCTCCAAAGGTTAGAGATGGCTGACCGCAAGGAGTCGCTGGCAGCCATTGAAGGGCTTAACGAAACGGAACTTGGCGGAAGAAATATTTCCGTCAATGAGGCGCGTCCGAAACCAAAGCGCGATAGCCATCGCGGTGGTGGTGGATATGGTGGCGGCGGTCGCAGTCGCTACTAGTCCTTTAGCAAAACCATATTTTCAGAGCCGGAAGGTGCTGAACATCCTCCGGCTCTTTTTTCTTTCCGCCTAAATTAGCCGCATTATTCGCAAATAATGCGGGGCGACCGTCAAGTTTGTCATCGAGAAATCGGGGATTGTTGGCTGGCAAGGCGGCGCACGATTTTTCGAGCGAGGCATACTAAAGCGTATGTTGAGAGCCCCTTGAAAAATGGCCTTTTCGCCCAATATCTGCGTCATGCTCAAAATTTGCCGCTGTGGGATGATTCATTTATGAATAATCCCGGATAAAAGGAAAGGATGTGACTGTTGACTAAAATAAAGGATGAAAAAATAGAAGTAGGCAAAGAGATATTGTCTTATTGTGGGAAATGCAAAGTAGATTCAACCCATATTGTTTCCGCTATGGAAAAGGACAAACTCAGCAAGGTTACGTGTAAAACCTGTAACGCACAACATAATTACCGCAAACCCAAAAGTCTGGCTAAAGATAAAACCGCAACCAAGCCTTCAAAACGCGCAAAATCCACTTCTTCTCGGAAAAAGCAAGTATGTCCCGCTAAAGAATGGGCTGATCTTATTGCAAATTATGACCTTAATGCTGCCCAAAACTATAGTATGAAAAAAAATTACAAGGAGTCCTCTATAATACGGCATCCATCTTTTGGAATGGGTGTTGTAACTGAAAAGATCAATCAAAAAAAGATCAGAGTCCAATTTGAAACTGGGGTTAAGTTATTAGCTATCAATAAAAAATAAGGGGGCCTTGAAAAATGGGCTTCCCCCCAAATATCTGCGTTATCCTCAAACTTTAATCCTCGGAATATCAGTTATATGCCTGCGGTTAAATTAAGTGCCTTGATCTTGAACGAAAATTCTCATTTTTTAAGATACCCCTAACTTGATTCTCCTCTGCAATTTATAAAAACCAGCTCTCCTAGCCCGCATTATTTGCAAATAATGCGGGGCGACCGTCAAGTTTGTCGGCTGGCAAGGCGGCGCAGGATTTTTCGAACGAGGCATACTAAAACGTATGTTGAACGAGAAAAATTCAAGCCAACGCAGCCAGACGGCAAAATCGGCGGTCGAGGGATTATTCATAAATGAATAATCCCGGTTAGCGAATTTCATGAAGATACTTCTAATTTTACCTAATTCCAGTGGTTATATGGGAGGGGTTTCCAAGAGTGGGAAAGCCGGAATTGCCAGATTATCCCTTACCACTCTGGCCGCCTTGACGCCGTCTGAGCATGAAGTGGCCTACCATGACGCCCGTCTCAGTGAGCCTGATTATGACGGCGATTGGGATTTGGTAGGGTTTACCGGCATGACCTGCGAAATTAATAATGTCTACCGGATGGCGGGCAAATTTCGTCAAAAGGGAGTAAAGGTAGCAATCGGTGGTTATCATGCTTCAGCCTTACCCGAGGAAGCGAGCAAACACGCAGATTTTGTAGTCGTGGGGGAGGCGGAAGGTATTTGGCAACAGGCTCTTTTTGAACTGCAAAACGGCGGCCTCTCCAGAAAAATCTATCATAACGAATCTTTCATCTCCATGAAAAATAAAGAGATTCCCCGCCGTGAGCTGTTGAAACGGGATATGTATACCTCTTACGCCACTCTCCAGGCCAGCCGGGGCTGCCCCTTTTCCTGCAAATTTTGCACAGTCACCAAGTTCTTTGGGAACAAATATCGCCAACGTCCGGTAGAAGAAGTAATAGCTGAGTTGA
>QIFF01000114.1 GCA_003230635.1 bacterium
CCATGAATTACCGGCTGCAATAACTTAGCCTTGCTGTGGGTAAAACTTATGGCGGATTGAATGGTATAGGGAATAGTTTGCACATAAGGACAGTTAAAGTTGCCCCGTTCATCACCGGCTTGGCAGTCCAGGCTGATAATGCTGGGCAAAAAGACATAGTCAATATCCTTTTCCAGCAGGTTGATAACATGCCCGTGGGTCACCTTAATGGGAAAACAGGTCTCCGCAGATAGATTTTCCATGCTGCTGCGGATGAGCTGCTTGTTGGTTTTGTCAGAAAGCACCAGTTCCAGGTCAAGTTCGCCAAAAAAGGCCTTCCAGAAGGGGTAAAATTCGTGGAAAAACAGGCTGCGAGGCATTCCAACTCTGGCTTTTGGGACATGATTGTTGGGGGCAGAGGATTTGTAAGCATTCATCAGGAAGCGTTCGCGCTCAAGAAACAAGTCGGGTTGTCTCCTCTGGCTTTGCCCTTCCTTACGCACATTAAAACGCTCACAACGACTGCCGTAATATAAAGGTTCTTCTCCTTCCAGGTGCACCTTCTTGATCTCACACAGATTGGAACACTTGTCGCACTCAAAGGATTCCAATTGATAACCGCGGTTGCTCAGGTCAAAGCCCTTGAACTTAGTGGGCCGGCCGGTAGTTTTCTCCTGGGCGATCAGGGCAACCCCAATTGCCCCGGTTACCTCATGGTGGGGGGGGACGGTAATCTTTTTACCGGTTACGCTTTCAAAGGCGGCTACCACTCCCTGGTTAAAGGCTACTCCCCCCTGTAAAAAGATATGCTCCCCTATTTTGCGTCTGCCCACTACCCGGTTCAGATAGTTTTGGACAATAGAGTAACTAAGCCCTGCCACCAGGTTCCCCTTATCCACCCCCTGCTGTTGATGATGATGCAGGTCGGTTTCCATAAATACGGTGCAGCGTTCGCCCAAAGGAACGGGGGCGGGAGCTGAGAGCGCAGCCTCGCCAAACTCTTCTTTTATGGAAATACCCAGCTTCTCGGCCTGCTCCTCCAGAAAAGAGCCGGTACCGGCGGCACAGACCTTATTCATTTCAAAATCCACCACTACCCCGTTTTCAAAAAAGACGTACTTGGAATCCTGGCCCCCGATTTCAAAAATAGTATCCACCTTGGGATCTATGTCAAAGGCGGCCCTGGCCTGGGCGGTAATTTCATTTTTAACAATGTCCGCCCCTACAAACTCACCGACCAGATAGCGTCCCGAACCGGTAGTCCCCACCCCTTTAATTTCCACTAAATCAGCAATTTTGGCTCCGACTTCGCTAATCCCCTGGCGTACAGCTTCCAAGGGCCGCCCGGCAGTCATTAAATAGCACTTGGCCAGCAGGCGGTGTTGTTCATCAATAGCTATTACGTTGGTGCTGATGGAGCCCACATCAATTCCCAGGTAAGCAGGAATTTTCTCTCCAGGAGAATTGCTTGGCATGGGTAAAACGGCAGTCTCGGTACAACGAGGCTGAAAAAAATCTAAGCGGGCAGGGCCTGCCTTTTGCCGGCGCGGCTTAGCTAGATAATCCCGCAAGGCAGCCAATCCATCCACCAACTGAACCGACTGTTGTTTTTGCTCTTCTAAAAGGATCAGGGCAACCCCAATTGCTCCCATGCACTTGAAGTACTTGGAGATAATCAGCTCTCCCGGCTCAAGCTCAAGAACATCTTCAAAAGCCTTCACCATCCCCTGGTTGGCGGCTACACCCCCCTGAAAAGCAATCGGTTTAATAAATTCTTTACCCCGCCCCAGGTTGCTCTTGAAATTGCGCGCCATGGCATAACACAGACCGGCCACAATGTCGTAATCCGGGGTGGCCTCCTGCTGGAGATGTATCATATCGGTTTTGGCGAATACGCTGCAGCGCCCGGCGATGCGGGGGGGATGTTTTGACTTGACGGCCAGGGCACCGAATTCATTTTCAATGGAGAGGCCCAGGCGGGAGGCCTGCTGGTCCAGGAAGGAACCGGTGCCGGCGGCACACATGGTATTCATGGCAAAATCATGAATGCAGCCATGCTCATTTACAAGGATGAGTTTGGAGTCCTCACCCCCAATTTCAATGATGGTTCTAACCTCAGGATGCAGACGGACAGTGGCTTTAACCTGAACAATGATTTCATTGGTAGTGGGAACAGATAATAGCTTGCCCACCAGATCACTGCCGGTACCTGTTACCGCCATGCCCTTTATTTGTTCCGGCCCAATCTCTTTAAGGAGGGATTCAAGCTGGCGAATTACGGTAGGGATAGGCTCACCCATGAGGCGCTGATAATGAGTTTTACAAATGTTTCCCTCGGCATCCAGCAGGGCGAACTTACTGCTCACCGAACCAATATCAAGGCCGAGCCAGTAGGATGGTTTTTCAATCGTCGACATTTTTCTTTACCTCAAGCTTTTGAATTTTTTAGGGTGCAGGGTGCCTTGAAAAATGAGAGTTTTCGTCCAATATCAAGGCATGCGCGAAATTTAACCGCAGGCATATGTTTGATATTCCGAGGATTAAATTTCGAGCATAACGCAGATATTGGGCGAAAAGGCCATTTTGCAAGGTGCCCTTTATTAGCAAGCCGCCTCCTTCGCCTGCTCCTGCTGGTTAATCCAGTATTGCTGGCCAACTCCCAAAACATTGTTCAGTAACCAATAGATGACTAATCCGCTGGGGAAGTTTAAAAACATTACGGTAAAAACAACCGGCATCAAGAGCATGAGCTTGGCCTGTTTGGGGTCCCCGGTAGCAGGGGTCATCTTTTGCTGGACAAACATGGATACCCCCATCAAGAGGGGTGTAACGTAATACGGGTCCTTGACTGATAAATCGATAAATCAGTAATCCAAAGCATGAAGGGGGCATGCCTTAGCTCAATGGACATGAGCAGGGCTTTATACAGGGCAAAGAAGACCGGGATCTGGAGCAACATGGGCAGACAGCCCCCCACAGGATTGACCTTATGTTTTTTATATAACTCCATTATTTCTTTGTTTAAGGTCTGGGGGTCGTTCTTAAATTTTTTGCGCAGGATAGCCATCTTTGGCTGCACCTTTTGCATATTGCGCATGGATTTGAAACTGGCTGTGGTTAAAGGGAAGAAGAGAAGTTTAATAAGAATAGTCAGGATAATAATATCCCAGCCGTAATTGTGGGTATAGCCGTTGGAGAAATTCAGGACCTGCATCAAGGGCTTGGCTAAAACGTCAAACCAGCCGTAGTCAATAATCTTGTCCAAATTCATGTTAAGGGCTTTGAGAGGCTCAATTTTCTTGGGACCGGCGTAGAGGCCGAAAGTGTTTCGTACTGTTTCTCCCGGGTTGATTTGGTTTGTGCTGGAAGATATGCTGATTCTGAGGTTGTCCTTCTCCTGGCTGATTACCGCTTCTGAGGTAACCGAGTGCGGGATCAGGATACTGGCGAAATAAATATTCTGCAGGGCAGTCCAGGAAATGTTCCCCTTGTGAAAAACCTTAAAGTCCTCAGTAGCCTCCTGGGGAGCGCAGCCAAAAGAACTTCCCCCGGCGGCGTCCTCAGTCAGCTTGTCGTCTATGTAGGTGCTGGGCCCGGTGTACTGATATTGACTGCCCCCTTTTTCCCGCCCTAAATTATAGCCC
>QIFF01000146.1 GCA_003230635.1 bacterium
CCCAATCCACTTGGCCACTATAAAGTGCCCAAATTCGTGCACCAGAATCAAAACGCTCAGGACAAAGAGAAAAGCCAATAAAGTAGTCATAATTAAACACCAGTGCTGAGCAATGAGCAATGAGCTATGAGTTTTTTACTCATCCCTCATCCCTCAATCCTCAGCCCTTATTAAGTCTTGGGTTTGCCTGCGCGCCCAGTTGTCTATGGTTAGAACCTGTTCTATGCTAACTAATTCTTCCGACCGATGCTTTTCCATACTGGTTTCAATCAGGGCGGGAATGTCATTAAAGCCAATTTTGCCTTCCAAAAAGGCCTTCCCCGCCACCTCGTTAGCTGCATTAAGCACCAGCGGCATACTCCCCCCGCTTTGCAGGGCTTGGTAAGCCAATCTCAAGCAGGGAAAACGCTTAGGATCAGGAGCGGTAAAAGTTAGCTCCCCTATTTGAGCCAACCCCAGTTTGGGCAATTTATTAGCCAGACGCTTAGGATAGCTTAAAGCATAGAGAATTGGTAAGCGCATATCAGTAATCCCCAGTTGCGCCAGGATTGAACCATCAACCAGCTCCAGCAGGGAATGCACCACACTCTGGGGGTGAATGACCACCTCAATCTGTTCCGGCGGCAAATCAAAGAGCCAGTGGGCCTCAATCACCTCCAGGCCCTTATTCATCATAGTGGCCGAATCCAGGGAGACCTTGGGGCCCATGCACCAGGTAGGGTGCGCCAAAGCCTGCTGGGGAGTAACCCGGGCCAGTTGAGCCGCAGTTAAGCGGGCAAAAGGCCCTCCCGAAGCAGTGAGGATAATCTTGCCTATTTCTCCATGCTCTTGTCCCTGCAAACATTGAAAGATAGCACTGTGTTCACTGTCAACGGGAAACAGCCAACCACCCCGCTCCTCCAGCAAGGGCTTGATAAGCGAGCCCGCCATTACCAGGGTTTCTTTGTTGGCCAGGGCTATATCCTTGCCGGCTTCAATTGCAGCATAGGTGGGAACCAGGCCGGCCGCCCCTACAATAGCAGAAACCACTAAATCCGCCTCGGGCCAGGTAGCTACCCGCAGAGAGCCCTCTACCCCGCTGCCAATCTCTATTCCATTAAATTCCCGGCCCAATTGCTCAGCGGCTTCCTCCCGGCGCAAAGAAACCACCTCGGGCCTGAACTGCCGAATCTGTCGGGCCAAAAGCCCGGAATTATCACCGGCTGAAAGCCCCACCACTTTAAAGCGCTCAGGAAAATCAGCAATAACCTTAAGGGTATTAACCCCGATTGAACCGGTAGAACCAAGGACCGCAATGCGCTTCATAATCTTACCAGCTTCAAATAGTAATACAGGCAAGGGGCACTGAACAGCAGGCTGTCCAGGCGGTCAAGCATCCCCCCGTGTCCGGGAACAATGCCCCCGCTGTCCTTGACCTGCGCCGCCCGTTTTAACAGGGATTCGCATAAATCACCCAGTTGGATGCTTACCCCCAGGAATACCCCCAACGCCAAAGCGTGGTAAACAGGCAGGGGATAAAACCAGCCTGCTGCAAGATAGGAGGCCAGAACACTGGCGATTAATCCCGCCGCTGCCCCTTCTACCGATTTGCCCGGGCTGATTTTGGGCGCCAAGCGGTGCCTTCCTACGGCGCTGCCTACATAATAGGCCGCCGTATCCGAAGCCCAGGTAATCAGAAAGACCAGCAAAATGGCCTCTCTCCCCTGTGGCAGTCGGCGCAGCCAAATCAGATGCCCCAGCAACCAGACCACATAAAACAAGCCCAAAAGTGTACCGCCCAGGCTAAGTAAAAGCTGGCTGGACAGTGCTTGCTCTGAACGCTGAGCTTGCCCCAAACTGCGCAGCAAAACCAGGAAAATACTCAGTGTAATCAGGGTGTTGACCGCCAACAGCCCAAAAGCCAAACACAGCAACCCTCCCAGGACCAGGCCCAGAATTTTGTAGGGGGAAGCCAGCTTGTTTTCCCAAAGGCGATAAAACTCATTCAGCCCCAGTAAGGCCGCCACCGTTATCAGGGCAAAAAAGGGATAAATCCCCCCCTTGAGTACCAGCAAAATAAATAACGGTATAAAAACCAGAGCACTGAGTACTCTTTTACTGTGCATATTTTGTGCCCCGTTCAATTGACAATTGTCAATCTCAGAGCTGTTTTCCTACTTGTCCGAAACGGCGCTCCCGCTGCTGGTAAGCCAGCAAGGCTTGGAGGAACTGCAACTCCCGAAAATCCGGCCATAGGGTAGGAGTCATCCACAGTTCGGCATAGGCCAATTGCCAGAGCAGGAAAGCTGGTGCGAATCAATAAATCAGGGTCAGGCAACCCGGCCGTATATAGGTAGGAGCTAAACAGGTCTTCGTTGATCTGGCCTGGAGAAAGTGTGCCCTCCTGGACATCAGACACAATCCGGCGCACCGCATCCACAATTTCCACCTGGCTGCTATAGTTGAGGGCTATATTCAAGAGCAATCCCGGATTGTCTTTAGTGCGCTTGACGGTTTTGGCAATCTCCTCCTGCACCGGAACAGGCAATCCCTCAATATGACCGATGGTCTGAAAACGAATCTTGTTGCGTTCCATAATAGCCATTTCTTTGCGCAGATACTCTATCAGCAGCCTCATCAAGGTCTTTATTTCCTCGAGCGGCCGCTGCCAGTTCTCAGTAGAAAAGGCATAAAGGCTAAGCACTTCGATGCCTTTTAAGTGCTCCGAAATCAACTCCACAATTTGGTGAACCGACTTAATCCCCACCTGATGTCCAGCCACCCGGGGCAATCTCTTTTTTCTGGCCCAACGGCCATTCCCATCCATAATAATAGCCACGTGCCGGGGAAGATTTTCCATGT
>QIFF01000251.1 GCA_003230635.1 bacterium
AGGGCCGGCAAAATGACCTCCTGCAAATGCTGGGCACGGTCTGCGGCATATAAAAATAATTCCGCTTCAGCGCTGATGCCGATTCCCTGAGGGCGCAAAAGTAACTTGCGGATCTGATTCCCTAAAGCCGTTCCCCCCGGTTCCTTGGTAATCTCCAGGGGATAGCCCTGCTCCCGCAGATAAGCGACCAACTTTTCCGCCTGGGTGGATTTACCGCAACCCTCAATTCCTTCCAAGGTAATGAAACAGCCAGGATAAAACATCCTTCCCCCTTATAGGGCACCTTGAAAAATAGCCTTTTCGCCCAATATCTGCGTTATGCTCAAAATTTAATCCTCGGAATATCAAACATATGCCTGCGGTTAAATTTTTCGCATGCCTTGATATTCTCATTTTTCAAAGCACCCTATAGAGTTTAAAAAGGGCTGAGTAAAACCCTCAGCCCTCATAGCTCAGTACTGGCCTTACAGTTCACAACTCCTGAATTATAGCTATTGTCAAAGGCTTTTGCAAGTTTTAATCTCTCTTGGGCTTTTACTTGACAATAATTGAACAAGTAAGCTATAATTCCCTCTACAGTCAGGGATTTTTTTTGGAAACTTAGCGAGAGATGAACTCGCAAAAAGTCAAAGAGGGTTAATGGAAAGCGTAGAAAACGATCAGGTTGTCCAGCGCTGTCAAAAGTTAGAACAGTTACGAAAACAAGGACATAACCCGTATCCAGCAAGATATTCACTAACCCATTCCATTCCCCAGCTAGTAGCCAAGTTCAGTGACCTGGATGAGGAGATGCTAAAGACCCAGGAGGCGGTTAGCAGCGCCGGACGGTTGGTAGCCTTACGGGGTCACGGGCGCAGCAGTTTTGCTCATCTTTTCAGCAACGGACACAAGATTCAGATTTACACCCGCCAGGACAAACTGGCGGATGGTGAGTATGAGCGCTTCAAGCAACTGGATATAGGGGATTTTATTGGGGTCAAGGGACAGCTTTTTCGTACCCGCACCGGCGAACTGACAATTGAGGTCAGCGAATGGCAGTCTTTACGTCCTTTACCGGAGAAGTGGCACGGCCTAAAAGATACTGAACTTCGTTATCGCCAGCGTTACCTGGATTTATTAGCCAATTCAGAATCACGTCAGATTTTTGTAACCCGCAGCCGCATGGTGCAGGCTTTGCGCGAGTTTCTCAACTCCCAGGGCTTCCTGGAGGTGGAAACTCCCATGATGCAGCCGCTGCCGGGGGGGGCCAACGCCAAGCCGTTTATTACGCATCACAATGCGCTGGGGATGGATTTATACCTGCGGGTAGCCCCGGAATTATACCTCAAACGCTTGATTGTAGGAGGCTTTGAGCGGGTTTATGAAATCAACCGCAGCTTTCGCAACGAGGGGATTTCCAGGGAGCACAACCCCGAATTCACCATGCTGGAGTTCTACCTGGCCTACGCTGATTTTACTCAGTTGATGTCCCTCACTGAGCAAATGTTCCTTGATTTGGCCGAAAGCGTGGGAGTTGGGCGGCAACTGCCCTTTGGGGCGCATACCATTGATCTTACCCCGCCCTGGCGGCGCCTGACCCTGAAAGAGGCGATTTTAAACTTCAGCCCCCTCCAACTCGAGGATTTAGATGATGCCGGGCGCAGCCGGAAAATTGCCGAGGAGTTGGGGGTGCCGCTTGCCCCAGGCGACGGTCAGGGCAAGGTTTTGACCAAAATCTTTGAACAGGTAGCCGAATCCCAGTTGATTCAGCCCACCTTCATTACCCACTTCCCCACCGAGGTCTCTCCCCTCTCCAAGTCGGTGGAGGGGGATGAAACCCTGGTGGAGCGCTTTGAGTTGTTCATTGGGGGGCGCGAATTGGCCAATGCCTTTTCCGAGTTGAACGACCCCCTGGAGCAGCGCCGTCGCTTTGAGGCCCAAATGGCCCAGCGGGCGGCAGGGGACGAAGAGGCGCAAATGCTGGATGAGGATTTTATTCAGGCCTTGGAATACGGGATGCCGCCCACGGCGGGAGAGGGAATTGGCATTGACCGGCTGGTAATGCTTTTCACCAATTCCCACTCCATCCGCGAGGTGATTTTATTTCCTCAGTTAAAGCAGCAAAAATAAACACCCTTTGAACACGCAGCGTAAATTCGGGGGGCATAAGGAGGTCTTAGCCATGAAGGTAAAAATAGGGAGCTTGCTAATCGGCATTTTGCTCTTAAGCGCCTGTAGCCCGGCTTATCAGGCTTACTGGCAGGAAGCCCGCACCGCCGCCCACTATTCCAACCTGGGGATGCGCTCCGCCCGCAAGGGTAAGTACGAGCAGGCGATTCCCCTATTCCGCAAAGCACTGGAAATAGACCCCAATCTGATGGTCGCCCGTGAGCAATTGGCCCTGGCCCATCACAATCTGGGGATTAAATACTTGGAATGGCGGCAGTATGCCCTGGCCAGCACCCAGTTTAAGCTCGCCCTCTCCATAGACCCCAACTTGAGCCTTGCCAAGCAGGGGTTGAAGACCGCCACCCAGCGCCTACAGCTTTCGGCACTGGGCCGGAAATAATGTCCCCCCTTCAAAATGCTACCTTATGAATTCTTTATCAGCATCCGCTATCTGAAGGCCAAACGCAAACAGACCTTCATCTCACTAATTTCCCTGATTTCCATCGGGGGGGTAGCCCTGGGGGTAGCAGCGCTAATCATTGTACTGGCGGTAATGAGCGGGTTTGAAGGCAACCTGCGGGAAAAGATCC
>QIFF01000261.1 GCA_003230635.1 bacterium
GCGCAGGCGTAGCAAGGCTACGTTGAGCATCAAATCGGTGAAGGCAACGCAGCCTCTGGGCCTTTCTGGGCAGCCGACTTCCAGAATTAGGTGGTGGATTTGGGTCAAGTGAATGCCCTTCAAGCCGCCACCTGCAAGCTGGAATCCCCGCCTTTTTGGCAGATAGCTATTGCCAAAGAGCTGGTTTTTTACTATAATTTATATAATGGGGTATTGTATCTTTAATTGACCCGCATTATTGACGAATAATGCGGGGCGACCGTCAAGTTTGTTGGCTGGCAAGACGGCACAGGATTTTTCGAGCGAGGCATACTAAAGCGTATGTTGAGCGAGAAAAATTCAAGCCAACGCCGCCAGACGGCAAAATCGGCGGTCGTAGGTTTATGAATAATCCCTGTTTAATGTTTGAGGAGTATAGATAGTTGTATAGCAAGGTCTCTTGGCAAGAGGATAAACGCCGCAAATCCATTTTTATGCTTTCTTCCCTGGCTTTGCACCTCTTGCTGTTCATTATCCTGCACCTGGCGGGGATGGGAATTGGCAAGGCGAAACAGAAGGGGGACTTTGATCTACAGGCAATCAAGGTGGTAAACATGATTGCCAAAGCCAAAGATAAAATGACCAGAAAGGCCAAGAGTAGCAGCAAACCCAGCCAAAAACGCCCCAAAGCCAGGCGTCGAAAAAAACCCCTTCCCCAGGCTAAGGTACGCACTGTAGCCCCGCATAGGACTACCCCTCAGGAAGTGGCGGAGAAACCTGTTTTTCATCAACCGGATTTGCCAACTCACGAGGTAACGCAACGGACCATAGAGCGGCAAATGACCTTAGCCAAATTGGTTATTCCCAAAGAAAACCAGCTAACAATTGATAAGAAGATTTTCGCCGAGCAACCTAAGCAGGTTGACTTGAAGCAGGAAAAACTGTTCCAGAAAAAATTTGAACCGCGCAAAAAAATAAAACCCCAAAAACGCCAAATCAAAACCCCGAAATTGCTCAAAGAGGTTATTAAGAAACCAACAACCAAAACCATCAAGCCGATAAAAGATGCCACTCTGGAGATAGTCAGGAAGAAAATCCTGGAACCGGTAGAGGCACCGGAAAGAAAACAATTTGCCCAGGTAACTGTAAGGGAAAGCGCCCCAACCCAAGAAAGAAAGCGCCAGGAAAAGCAAATAACGCCTCAACCACGCAGCGCTTCTCCCAAAAAGGAGATTAAGCGCACTAAACAAGTCTATACCCCCCAGGAAGTAGCTACCCCTACCAAGAAGGTGGCTTTTAACGTCTCGCCCAAGTCAACCATGGACCGTTCAGCCCCCAAGAAGAAGACATCCACTGCTGTCAAACTAGAGGATGCACCTAAAATTGAACTGGAATTACCCCCGGGGGAAAGAACAGCCGAACCGCTTTATACACTGGAAGGGACTATAGATGGGGAGGTTAGCAACGCCTTCCTGACGGTCAACGATGTTACCCAGGTTTTGACCGTGGTTAACGGCAAATTTGAAGCTGAAATAGCTATGGTAAAGGGCAACAACAAGGTAGAGATTCTGGTGTTTAGCTCGCGGGGCGGAGTAGGGAAAAATGCCTTCAATCTTCTTTTCTCACCCCTTCCGGGCGCCCCCATGATCAGCCTGGACTCACCGGAAAACGGCCGCCAGGGAATGCACGAAGGAGATGAGATATTAGTGCTGGGGACAGTGGATGATGAAACAATTCAGAAAGCCACCTTGTACCTGAACGGTATTCCATTGCAGCCGATGTCGGTAATTAACGGCGTTTTTAAACGAAAGGTTTTTCTCCCCAATACACGCACCACTACCTTCAGGGTTATGGCAAAAAGCAAGAGCGGGGTTATTGGCTACAGCCCCATGCACACGGTTGTCTCCGGACATGATATTGATTTGCTTAACCCCCGTCCATATTGATTGGGTGCTTTGAAAAATAAGAATTTTCGTTCAAGATCAAGGCATGCGAAAAATTTAACCACAGGCATATATTTGATATTCCGAGGATTAAATTTTGAGCAGATATTGGGCGAAAAGGCCATTTTGCAAGGTGCCCAATTGTCAATTCTGTCCGAGGGTTTCTCCCAGGTGGGTAACCTTTACTTGGTATTCGCGGGCCAAACGGGACATGCCTTTTTCTTCATAACAAGCCTCAAGCATTTGATAGCATGCCAAGCGAATGGTAGAGTCTTGGGCGGCCAATTGAAATTCCTCTACTGCAGCATCCAGTAACTTCATTTTCTGGTAAATAAGCCCCAATTCATAATGCTCCTTAAGGTGTTCGGTGGCGGGTTTTTTCTTAGGCAAGGTCAGTTTTTCTAAAATAGCATCCAGTTGATCTTCGGAAAAATCTTCCCATAACTTGTGTTGTGGATAAATAGCTTCCAGTCTTGCTTTGGCTGCCTCTTTCTCTTTTTCCTTTTTTAAATCCTGAACCAATTCTGAGCCCTTCTTGGCTTCCAGATTTTGGGGGTCTATTTTTAGAACTCGCTGGTAAGCTTGCTCCGCTTTCTC
>QIFF01000306.1 GCA_003230635.1 bacterium
CTTTTCCTGCAAATTTTGCACAGTCACCAAGTTCTTTGGGAACAAATATCGCCAACGTCCGGTAGAAGAAGTAATAGCTGAGTTGAAAAGACTCCCTGATGAGAATTGGGTGTTTGTAGACGATAACTTGGTGGGTAATCCCAAATATGCCAAAACACTGTTTAAAACCATGATCCCTTTGAAAATCAACTGGGGAGCGCAGTCTTCCTTTAATATTACAAAGGATCCAGAACTGATGGATCTATATGCTGCCGCTGGAGGCAAGTATATATTTATTGGTTTTGAAAGCCTTTCTTCCGCCACTATAAAAAATATGCACAAAGGGATAAATCAACCTGAAAAATACGCACAAGGGATCAAGGAACTGCATAAACGGGGTATTGCCATTATCGGGAGTTTCGTATTCGGTTTTGATGAAGATGATCCTGGTGTGTTCAAGCAAACAGTGGATTTCGTAAATAAAAATAAGATTGAAGCCCCGTTTTACAATATTCTTACTCCCTTCCCGGGCACAGAACTATATGTAGAAATGAGCAAGAATAACCGAATTCATGATTCCAACTGGGACCATTATGATACCTGCCATTCAGTAATCACCCCCAAAAAAATGACCTCTGAAGAGCTTTATAACGGCTGGGTTTGGGCTACCAAAGAAACTTACACCCTGAAGAATTCCCTTAACCGGATTTTCCACTTTGCCCCAAACTGGAAGTATCGGATACTGGTAACATATTCTTATTACCGCAAAGCCAATAAGCTTGTGTCCCCAACCCCATCATAGAGTATAATCTATTCTCGTCAGGCTGCCGACCTCCAGCACCAGAGGCACTGTTTAAATGGCTAAAGCAAAAATCTTGGCCCTTGTCGGTAAAGGAGGAACAGGAAAAACAGTTCTAAGCGCTCTGATGGCCCGGCAGTTGGTTGCAACCGGTCAAAAAGGTATTCTTCTTGTTGACGCTGATCCGGCTATGGGTCTGGCTCTGATGCTTGATGCAGGTGCCGCCCGCACCACAGGCGATATCCGCCGGGAAATTATCCAAAGAGCACGTGAGGGAGATAAACAGCAGAAAACTCAGATGGCCGGAACACTGGATTACCTGCTGCTGGAGGCTTTGCAGGAAAGAGACTCCTACAGCCTGCTGGTAATGGGGCGCATGGATGCCAAGGGATGTTATTGTCCGGTAAACACCTTGTTGCGAGAGGCAATTGACGATCTGGCCCAAAACTTTGATTACATCCTGATAGACGGCGAGGCCGGTATCGAACAAATCAACCGCGAAGTAATAAAACGGGTGGACGTGTTGGCCATAGTGAGTGACGCCTCGCAACGGGGCATTCATACGGCCACACTCATAGGGAAAATCAGCAGCAAAATCAAAAGTATGGAGCCGGAGCGCATTGGGGTAATCTTCAATAGGGTTTCCCAGATAGCATCAACACACGAGCAGGAAATAAAAAATGCCCACCTGGAGGTTTTTGGCTTGATCCCCACAGATAGCTTAGTTGCGGACTTTGATGCCAGGGGAAGGTCACTGTTTGAATTACCTGAGGACACACCGGCAGTCCAGGCAGTACAACCGATTTTGGAAGATATTTTGTCGCTTGCCTAAAATCCCAAATCCACCGCCTAATTCTGGAAGTCGGCTGCCCAGAAAGGCCCAGAGGCTGCGTTGCCTTCACCGATTTGATGCTCAACGTAGCCTTTTGCTACGGCCTGCGCTCAAATCGGCTCGGCGCCTTGCTCTGAACCTTTCTGAACAGCCTTTGTTCTCAGACCAGGTAGTGGATTTGGGAAATGAAGAAGAAATCAGCAACGGATGGAAAAGCAACCAGAAAATACCCAAACCAAGGAAACTGATCAGCTAACCTTCGATCAAATCATCCCGCGTGTCCGCTCTTTTCTTGATACTCACAAGGATAAATTCACAACCATTTGCACCGGCCCTGCCCCTGCCCGCGACAGCAAACAATTAATGTTTGATACCGGAAGCAAAAGGCAGCCGACGATTGTATTCAGCCAGGATACAGCGGTAGAACTGGGACACCCAAGTACTGTCTCGGCAAATCTTGTTTTATGGACCTATGACGCTGCAAAGATAAATGCCGGCTGTGTTCATCTTCTAGGTCAAGACTTACCTCAGGCAGTAGGGCAAAAATTAGATTTTGCGCAAATAGTAATGCTGGAATTTGAGCAAGGCGCCCAGGTGGATACTTTCTCCCTGGAATCAACCCAATACCTGAGCAACCGATTGCCCGGTTATATGGTGCGGATGGTGCCGAATCGGCTGTGGGCAAGGATCAGCCATCAGGCCATACAAAAGGGGTTGGATTTTGCCGCCCTCGGCAAAGCTCTAATCGGGGCTTACCGGCAGGATTTTGAGTTTGTAAAGGCGGTGGAGGTGGTGTTCATAACCTCCGGTAAAGAAGATGTTGAGAAATTTCGCCTGCTGTCTGCGGAAAGTAAAGTAATCAGCAGCCGAAATAAGAAGCTGGAACTCGTCGGCGACGGTGAATACGAGTGTATTGATTTTGACTGCATGTGCGACGAAATCCGCGAGATGGTCAGCATTAGGAAGAAACAAACTATTAACATATGAAAAACACATCAATAACTACCTGGTGCGAGCGGGTACTTGCTCAAGGCGAACAAACAGCTAAAGACCGCGGCCTGCAGCGTATAGCTTACTTCTGTAGTTTCGTCCCGGAAGAGCTGCTCTCACTTCCGGGGATGTATGCCTATTGCATGCGGGCGCCGAATAGCATTAGCAGCGAAACAGCCGACTCTTATCTGGATAGCATGAATTGCTCTTATCCCCGCTGTATGCTGGAATTTTTACTTGAGCGTGAGCAAACAGGGATAGATGGGTTTGTGTTTACCTCCTGCTGCGACCAC
>QIFF01000346.1 GCA_003230635.1 bacterium
TGGACATCAAGGAACTTTTGCGCGGACACCGTATCGGTACGGGTTGAGTACAGCCGACCCTCAATCATGGTGTTGAGCAGCTTCGACACAATCTGATAAGTACGATCAGCAGAACTGCTCTGATAGCTGATTTCATAGATGTCGCTTTTGGGCCCCTGTCTGCTCCAGCCGCGAGTGCCCCCCCCTTTCAGGACGATTGAGCTGGACAGTTCCTGTACAAGAAGTTCCAAGTCAGCGGGGCTATCAGCCTCCAGATCCATATCCGTCTCTCGAATGACCAACAACAGGTTTTCCCGGCTCAACAAAACCCGGCTCATGACATTAAGTTCATCGTCCGCATTGGTCTCCAGTGCAAGCCCCCTCAAAAGGGGTTTCATGATGGATGTGGTATCAATATAAACAACGGCCTTGGCGCTGTACTGGTTCGGCAGGGAGAAGACATACAGCCAGCCCGCCAGCGCCACCCCCCAGGCAACGAGGAGTGCAGACCAGCGATAGCGCCATATGCCGTGGAGATAACCATAGGCCTGGGTTATTAGTTCGCGCATTAGAATTTAAATTCTATCTATAAATTATATAGTTAGAGTATCGGCAGGCAGAAACCTGACTTGACCCACTCAGAATATTTATCCTGTTTTTTCTGGATGCGGGCAAATGCCCTGTTTACCCGTTAACGACTCGTCTCTGGTATCCGCCAATTATGACACAATCTTGACGCAAACGAGACTGGCCTGCCATTGTCGACAAACGAGGGAGGTTGTTGTTTATGTTTAAAAAAGAAATTCACCCCGGTCGCTCCAATCCTCAGTGTCAAATTTTTTATCACTCCTCAAAATTTTTATTACCTGTTGTTTTTTCTTGCTTTGTCCTGATTTTTGTAAAGAAATCTTGACAGACAAGGGATAGGTGCGGAGGAATAATGTCACGATGCTTAACACATTATACGCTTGTGCAATCCCTAATCCAATATTATTTATATAGTTTTCAATTAGTTATATAGTTGGTATGTAGCTTGCATATTAATCAGGTAGCGAGCAGTGATCCACTCTACGATACATTATTGGGACATTAGAGGAATTGAAAAATGAGTAAGTTAAAATACTTTTCGTTAATTACCTTGCTGGTGATTACCGGTCCGGTTATGGCCACCATGATCTCAGGTACAGTGGCCATCCAAGGCTCTGGCACCCTGAATGTGCCACCACCCGGCGCAACAGCGCTACAAATGTATTCTTTCGGAACAGTTGCGAGTGATCCCTCGTTTACAACGGGTGATTTTGCTGACTCTTTGAGCCCAGGCCAAATAGTCGCTTTCAACGCCAACGTCATAACCTTTCTTCCGGCTTTAGCGCCCTCACCCGTAACGGGTTACTGGATGGGTGGCGGTTTTTCGTTTCAGCTAACGTCTCTTCTGAAAGTTCCTACGATACCAGGATTTATTAATCTTACCGGTACTGGAAACATCACGCATAATCATCATGCCGCATCTTCTGCGCGCATACAGATTACAGGAACCGGCTGGAGTTCAAAGGTAACTACCGCCACTGTTCCTGAACCCTTCACATTAGGCCTCATTGGCCTGGGTCTGGTTGGCTTTGGAGTCACACGAAAAATACGCCGCAATAAAGCATCCTGACCCTGATCAGGGGGGTATTACAAAAGCCGTCTCAATTGAGACGGCTTTTTCTATGGTCGAACCCAGACCTGTATCATGCACCCTCTCAGACTTACTCGTTTCCAAGCAGGCGCTGCGCTTCAGGCCTGCCCTCGAACGGCTTGCCTTCCTGCAAAAGACGCTTCAATATCCGTCTACCCTCGGCCGCATTCCCCGACTTAAGTAATGCTGCTGCATAGTGATAACGCACTTCCGGCGCTGCAGACAGCTTTTCCATGGCTTGCTTTAACAAGCGGCGGCCTTTTTCCACCTGCCCCTGCTGTACCAGGATCCAACCATAGGTATCCTGAATGCCGGGGTCGTCAGGGTTTATCCGGTAAGCCTTCTCTGCCAGTCCAGACGCCCTGGAATCTTCGGCCAGCAAATAAAACCATGCAAGATTGTTCAAGGCCACCACATTGTCAGGTTCAATTTCCAGCACTTTTTCGTATTCCCGGGTGGCCTTGCTGTTCTGTCCTGCAGTCTGATAAGCCGTACCCAGAAACTGGCGGGCCCTGGCGTCATCAGGATGATCTTCCAACCAGGACAATAGCGGTTTGGGTGCTTCCACAAACTCACCGGATTGGGCCAGAGACACCGACAGTTTCACTGCCAGTTCGGCTGTTTTTTGCCTTTCCCAGGCCTGCGCATAAAACACTTTGGCTTTGGCATAATTTTCCTCCAGTATCCAGGCATCACCTGCGAGTTCATAGCCACTGTACAAATCCGGCCGGGCCTTCTTTATCCGGTTGGCATACTCCAGCGCCTTTGCGTACTGGCCCGATTGCAGTTCCACTCTCGCCATCAGCTCCAGTGCGGACACGTAGTAGGGCTGTTTTTCAAGCGCGAGCCCCAGTTGTCTGCGGGCATCCTTTATTTGCCCCAGTTCGAGGTAGGTCTCGGCGAGCAGTGCACGGGCAAACACGGAATCGGGTACCCGGGTGACGAGCTCGTTGAGTGGCGACAAGGCCTTGTTAAATTGCCCATCGGCCATCATTACCCTGCCCTGCAGGGCCAGCAGCAGGGGCTGCCGGGGTGCCATCCTGATGGCTTCCTTGACCAGTAAATCGGCCTTTTTCGGCTGTTTTTCGCTCAGGTAGTACTCTGCCAGCATGATGCGTGGCTTGATGTCCTGGGGCGCCTGTTGGCGGGCCTGTTCCAGCCAGTCGAGCATCTCCTGTGTCTTGCCCCGGGTTTCTGCCAGGCGGGCCAACGCCAGCAGCGTCCCAACCGATTCCGCACTGGAATCGACAATGCCCTCGTACAGGACCGCGGCTTCTTCAGGGTTACCTTCCAGTTCCTCCAGGCGTGCAAGTGACATAATCGCCGGCCCAAAACCGGGCTGGATCTGTAATGCCTTGTTGAAATACTTGCGCGCCTCGACCTTGTCGCCACTGGCGGCAAACACGTTGCCCACCAGGGCCAGAACAGCCGGATCTTCCGGATTCCGGGCCA
>QIFF01000076.1 GCA_003230635.1 bacterium
CGCTTGGAGGCAAAAGAGGGCTGCTCGCCGAAAAATCCCTTGAATTTGCTGCGCAGGGCCTCAAAACAATACTGGGAATCATAGCACCAGGGGCCGATGAAGGGATAGAACAAGTCCAGCTTGATAGAGCCTTCCTGAAAAATGGCGTAGGCCGCAGCCTGAGCCGGGCAGGCGTCAGCCGACAGATGTGCCCGCCCCTCGATGGCCAACGAATTATCACCCCGGGCCAGCATTCGGCAGAAGGCAAAGAAGAAGGGATCCAGGGCGGCCACTCCGCAGCCGAAATAGATGTCGGTTGGGTTTACCGACCACTTGCCCACGATCTTTATGCCTCTTTCCCGCAGGCGGTCTATGCGCTCCGGGACGGAGAGAATCATGTACTGCAGTTCCGTCATCCCCTTGATGGAAACGTCCACCCTGAAATCAAAAATCCCGGGGAAGCGGAAGAGGGCCTCGGTCATGAACCAAAAGATGTCCCAGGAGGGTATATACCCTCCATCCAGGGTGTGTAATCCATGTATGTTCTTGATGATACCGGGATGCCTGGCAATATTCAGGCCAAACTTGAATCTCTTGCCGATTGGTTTCACTGTTGTTCCTTTGAACGAAGATCTTTGGAGTAGAGCCTTTAGGCTGGAGTAGGGCGTTTACGCCCGTGTCTTTTTTCACGGGGCTAAAGCCCCTACTCCCTCTTCAAAAGCGATTCGCGGAAGGCCTCTACCCTCGTTTTAATCTGCCCTATGTCAGCATCGCTGTAATCCGAATGAAGGTGCAAAATCGGTATGCCCATTTTTTCCAGCTCAGTTTTTAGCTCTTTTAGCTTAAACGTGTAAGCATCGCAGAAGCGGAGGGTGTAATAGAGAATGCCGTTGATGTGGTACTCGTCAATCAGGTTTCTGATATGCTTGCTTCTGGGGTCGGTCTTCCGGTCGGGATGGGGCAGAGAACCACAGGGAACATTTTGCAAATAACCCGCAGCAATTGCCGGAATACTAGGTTCCTTGATATCAACAAAAGTACTTCTGGAACCCACACACAGCTCATCCATGGCAAAGTCCATACCCAAATCCTTGAAGATATTAATCAATTTATTGTCTCCCGCTGCCAACATCCCCCCGGTGATCAGAATTCTCAAGGGGGATTTCTGCTTGGCGGCAGGGTGCTGAGCTACTTCTCTATCCAGCATTTTCAGCAACTCCAAATAATCGGTCTTATCTAGAATATTGCCCGCCTGGATGAATTTAATCAGCTCCGTCCAGGCCAAAGAGGTGGTTTTCAGGGCCTGATAGAGGCGGCGCTGGTAGTGGCGGATAGCGTTAAACAAATCCACCGCCTGCTTCAATTTGGCGGGGGTTATTTCTTCTCCGGTGAACCTTTCCATGTCCTCAACAAAGTACTGGATGCTGTCCTGATAGAATTGTTGTCCTTCCGGGGTGTAATACTTGCGGGAAAAGCCGACATGGATGATTTCAACCTTAAAGTATTTCTCCCAGACCTCCAGGACGCGTTTCATCTGCAGACAGGAGGGGGCGTCGGCCACCATATCCACCGCCTCAAAATAAAAGTCGCCGCCGCTCTCCTTGGTCCCTACGCAGCTACAAACATAAGGGCAGGAGTAAGCGGAGACTTCCACATTCCCGCCACGGCTGAGGCGAAGGGGAATCATGCCTGCGGCGTAAATAATCTCCAGCGGTACATAAGCGCAGAAGAAGCCCACCACCCTTTTGCCCGCCTCTTTTTGCCTGGTCAACTGGGCGGGTCTGGCGGCTAAAAGTTCTTCCAGTATTTGCAGGCTCTTCCATTCTGGAGAGGCTAACTTAGTTTTTTTTTTCGCCCCGGAGTAGGACTTAGAGGAGGAAGAGAGGAGTTCTTGAGCAATAATGGCTGCGCCGTAAGCGCCGTTTAACTGGGGATCCAGCCTGAAATTGATAAACTGCTCCCTGATTTCCTTTTCCAGGGAAGTCTTCACACCCTTACTCTTGGCCACCCCCCCGGTGAAGGCCACCTGCTTGACAACTTTGAGCCTTTTGGCCATATTGCCCACCCGGCGGGTAACCGCCTGAATCAGGCCGGCCACAATGTCCTGGGCCCTGTTGCCCTCGGCCAGCAGGGAGATGACCTCGCTTTCGGCAAACACGGTGCACATAGAACTGATCTTGCAAGGTTCTCTGGACTCAAAGTAGTACTTGGAGAAGGTATCCAAATCCAGCTCCATGGCCTTGGAGGTTACCTCCAGGAATTTACCCGTCCCCGCGGCGCAGCGGTCATTCATGGCGAAATCCACCACATCACCCGCCTCGTTCAGCTTGATTACCTTGCTGTCCTGTCCCCCGATGTCAATTACCGTCCTCACTGAGGGGCACTGGCTGTGAATCCCCTTGGCATGGCAGGTTATTTCGGTAACCGTTTTATCGGCGAAGGGGGCGCTGACCCTGCCGTAGCCGGTGGCCACAATATAATCCACCTCTTTGGCGGTAAGGCCGGCCTTTTCCAACACTTGTTCGAAAACAATCTTGGCCC
>QIFF01000015.1 GCA_003230635.1 bacterium
TCAACGGCCAAATTGACGAAGTGGTGATTTACGACACCGCCCTGGATTCCACCGATGTCCTGAACCGCTACCAGGGCAGCGCCGCCTCGCTCCAGTCCGCCAGCGACTACTACTGGCGCGTCCAGTATCAGGACAACGCCGGTCTCTGGTCTGATTTCTCCAGCGAAACCAGCTTCACGCCTTAACCCCGCCTGTCTTCAGGCCCCTCCCCCGCGGGGTTTTTTAATATTGGGAAACAACCCCATGGGGGGCAGGAAAAATGGCTTGCAGGGGTACCCCATGCAGTAAGTCCAAAAATGCCGCATAACATTGTTTTGCAGTCCAAAAAGTATTAAAGAGCCACTTTTTCAGCTACCGTTCATTTTTAAGATATAATGTTGATACCGGGTTACATGGGTAACACCTGCGATACTTTATTGTTAGGCCCCTCCCCCGCGGGCTTTTTTAATATTGGGAAATAACCCTCATGGGGGGCAGGGAAAATGGCCTCCGGGGTACCCCCCCGATAATCCCAAAAATGCGACACAATAGAAACTTCCAAGTGTCTTTTCACAAGAGCAAAGGTTTTTTGTAAAACTTGAAAAGCTGGTTTTCGTGCAAAAAATCTTGGCTAAGACCCGTAAATATAGAAAGAGGGAGATGATTTTCTTAGGAACGAGTGTCTAAATTTGCGACGACATAGGACTGGTATGGAGAGAAAGGTTTGGTGTGTTTCTTAACGTTATTTAAGCGCTCGGAGGAAATGGCTGGCGGAGACTCGTACTGTGTCAACGGGGGTATTATTGGCAATGGCTTCCTTGACTGCCAGTAAACCGGCTTCGTTGGTTAGATGTTCAATCTCGGCGCCGGAGAAGCCGTTAGTGAGTGTAGCCAGTTTAGTTGCTTGGACATCCCCGGCAACGGGCATTCTGGCTAAGAGCTTTCTAAATAGTGCCACACGGCCTTTCTTATTCGGCGCTCCCATGAAGATTTTGCGGTCGATACGTCCCGGGCGCAGGATTGCCGAGTCGATGTAATCTGGACAATTGGTAGTGGCAATTATTAATATTCGTCCCCGCTCGGACAATCCGTCCATCAACACTAACAATTGAGAGACGATTTCCCGCAAATAGGCAGCGTCCGGCTGGCTGCGTGCCCCGGCAATAGCATCAACCTCGTCCATGATAATGACGGATGGGGCGAGTCCAGCAGCCCGCTGGAAGGTCTCTCGTAACATACGCTCAGACTCACCCAGCCATTTTGGAACCTCAGGCCCACAGATAGTCTCAATGTGCGCCCCTGATTCTCCGGCTACCGCGCGGGCCAGCATGGTCTTGCCATTCCCCGGTGGCCCCCAGAGCAGAATTCCCCGCCCTGGTTTTACTCCTACGTGTTGAAATAGTTCGGCATGCAAAAGCGGCAGTTCGGCGTAGTCCCGCACCATTTCAACAGCGGTGTCCTGTCCACAGAGATCGGCATAGCGTGTAGCTGGAATATTGCGGGATGTAACGGCAGATGCGAGCGGGGTGGTAAATCCAAATGCCACTTGGTTGTTTTGAACACCTGCTGTTGGAAACACGGAGGGTAATGTTGTTTGTTGCATCCACTCTTGCCGCACTTCTAGGGTGACGCCAAACGGCAAGCGGCGAATGTTTTTGGGAAAGACCCAGGCCGGTTTATTGTTCTCAATAAAATAGCCCATTCCCCAGCGGTTACCTTGGGCGGGGTCAAGTTTTTCCGGCAGGGTCTTGATGCGCTCTATTACTCGCTTGCGCTCAAATAGCGGACATAAGGCCAGCGGTTCATTGACAGGCGTATCCATCTGCGCCAAAAGAGAGTCCTTATCAAGGGTAACAACTTCCCCGTCAAATTCCCCCGCCGCATACCAGGCCGGTTCCTCCAGGGCGATTCCGGGAAAGCTGGACGCCGGCTTGAACTGGAGTTGTTTACAGCCCAAGGCAAGCGCTGTCCGGCAGGGGTGGCCATTCCTTTTTTGTCTCCTCCAGCAGGCGGCAATGTCATTAATTGTATTCAAGACGCCCTGGAAATCATAGTCCCCAAGCGGATCGTTATTGACCAGGAACTCCGCCCCCTTCCATCGGCCGATAAGGCGGTACAGGTTCTCGACGCGGCGGATGTTTTCCACCAAGGTGTTTTGCTCAAATGTCAGTGTGTAGTGTCTGGGCCGGCCTTTGTCATCACTTTCTATGGAGAGACCACCGGCCTGAGACATGGCTCTGATTCTGCGCACCGCTACATGAAAATTGACCGAGGGGGTGCGGGCAAAGGATATTTCCATATCAAGCCGGAAGTTTTTGCCGGTGCTGCAAGATATGGGCAAAGACAGGGGTGATAGTCGCTGCTCTGTATCCGACAGTCCTTGCCGGCTCCAGCCGCGGGTGATTTTCTCCGCCAACCAGCTTTCTGCCAGGGAGTTAATCTTCTCTAGGGTAGAAGCTACCCGGATATTGGTCTTGAGCGGCTCCAATCTGCCGGGGGTAAAATCTGTAAAGAAAACAACATAGGGAGGATATAGGAGATCAACCTTTTCTTTATTGGTCTTCCAGGCGACAACCTTGCGTATGCACAGCCCGGCGGCGGTGTCTTTGGAAAAAACTTCCCGCTGCACTCTGGTGGAACAGGGGAGTTGGATGCTCTTCGCCGTGTCTGCGCTTTCTATGGGCACCAGGTCGGTAACCTGGCGCATACCTGTAGTGTCAGGCCCTACAGTTTTATCATCACGGATTCGCCGAAATACCGCATTAATTAAACTTACCGCCG
>QIFF01000078.1 GCA_003230635.1 bacterium
TTTGGGAAGGAAGATGTTAAGAATAGAATTGAAAAAATAGTTAACCAGTCCTATAAAGATAATATTAAAGATTCTGTCTTTATATATCATCGAATGGACATTAAAAATAAAGTTGAAGATGAATACCAAAATATTGGTGACATAAAACCAATAAGACCATAACCAAGCCAGATAAAACGAAAAGGGGGTGTCTCAGATTAAGTATTTCGGGGAGGATTGCCCGCGGGCGAGAAGTCATATTGTGGATTCGCGCTTTTACGGCAAGAGTTACGCCAGCGGGGAGGCGCGCCAGATTTTCTGCGATAAGTACCGCATGCAGCGCTGGCTGGAGGTGGAGGCCTGCCTGGCTACCACCCAGGCGGTTATCCCTAAGGATGCCGCGGATGAAATCGCCCGCCGGGCGCATTTAAAGCAGTTGGGCCTGCATGCCATTCAGGAGGGGATTTTAAAGACCTCCCATTCCCTGATGCCGCTGCTGTGGGCGCTGCAGCGGGTTTGTAAGGATGAGACCGGGGAGTTTATCCACTACGGGGCTACCACCCAGGATATTCAGGATACCGCTCAGGTGCTGGAGGTGCGGGATGCGCTCGCCATCATGGAGCGCGACCTGCAAGCGATTCTCCGCCTGCTGGTGGGGCTGGCTGAGCGCTATAAAGATACGCTGATTGTGGGGCGCACCCACTGCCAGAACGCCCTGCCCATGACCCTGGGGCTGAAGATTGCCGTCTGGCTGGATGAGGTTTATCGCAACCTGGAACGCCTGCAGGATTGCAAGAAGCGGGTGCTGGTGTCTGAGTTGTTTGGTGGGGTGGGCACCATGGATGCCCTCAGCTCCCAGGGTTTGCAGGTCTTAGAGGGATTTTCGCAAAAGCTGGGTCTTACGCCGCCGCTGGTAGCCTGGCACGCCGCCCGCGACCGTTTTGCCGAGTTTCTTTCCCTGCTGGCGATTATGTGCGGCAGCCTGGCCAAGATTGCCGATGAGATCAGAAACCTGGCCCGCTCGGAAACCGCTGAATTTGAGGAGCCTTTCTACCCCGGCAAGCTGGGCAGCAGCACCATGCCCCATAAGCGCAACCCGGAGATGTGCGAGCAGCTGGTAGTGCTGGCCCGCTTGACCCGCGCCCATGCTGCCTTAGGTTTGGATGGAATGCTCAACGAGCACGAGCGGGATTACCGTGCGGTGCGCCTGGAGTGGGTGACGATTACCGATTCCTGTCTCTTTACCTGCGGGGCATTGTCCCTGATGCGGGATATTCTGGCGGGAGTGATTGTGCACGAGGACAAGATTGCGGCCAATGTTGAAAAATCGGCCAGTTTTATCGGTACCGAGGCCCTGATGTTCGCCCTGGGAAAAAAGGTGGGTAAGCAGACCGCTCACCACATCCTCTATGAAATTTCTCAAGCGGCCTTTGAGCAAGAGCAGCCCTTGGTTGATCTGCTGCTCAAACATCCAATTGTTTCTAAAGAGTTGACCCGCAGCCAGATTGAACAGGCGATTGACCCGGCCCGGCATATCGGGCTTTCTTCTACCTTGACCGAACGGGTAATCAAACTGGTGCAGGAAAAGCTGGCTGCTTCTGACTTTGAGAAGGCTAAACCCCGCGTCTGCCCCTTGATGGATGAAAAGGGCGGCTGTAGCGTACCCAAAATTGTGTAGCTAGTACAATGTAAAACTTAACACTTCGTATTTTGAGTGATATCTGTTATAGTCGTCTTCAATAGACAAGGAGGACGACATGACACCACGATACAGAGTGACATTAACAGAAGAAGAACGGAAAGATTTGGAGGCTATTTCAACAAAAGGGAAAAGGGCAGCCCGCACCGTATTGTATGCTCGGGCATTACTCTTGCTTGATGCAGGGGAACATGGAGTAAAGTGGGTTGTCGCCCAGGTTGCAGAAGCTTTAGGGACAACGACTCGAAGTTTAGAACACTTAAAAAAGCGATTTGTTGAAGAGGGTCTTCCGGTCGCCATCGAACGGAAGAAGCGACTGACCCCTGCGCGAGAAATTCAATTTGGAGGTGACTTTGAAGCACATCTTCTGGCCTTGGCATGTTCGGAGGCCCCAGAAGGTAGAAAACGATGGACAATGCGGCTATTGGCTGAGAAAATGGTTGAGTTGGAGATGGTGCCGAGTGTTTCCCCGATGACGGTATGTAACACTTTAAAAAAAATGAACTTAAGCCTCACCTGAGCAAGTATTGGAAGATACCGCCTGACCAAAACGCCGGTTTTGTAGCGGCGATGGAAGATATACTTGAGGTTTATGTGCGTCCGTACAACCGAAGATTTCCGGTTGTGTGCATGGATGAATCGAGTGTACAGCTAATAGGGGAGGTGCATGAGCCCATTCCCGCAGCCCCTGGCCATCCTGTTCTGATGGATGATGAATATGTTCGCAATGGGGTTGCCAGCATATTTCTTGAGGTAGAACCGCTTGGGGGAAAGCGCAAGGTAAAAATCACTGAACAGCGGACACGGATTGACTGGGCCCATTTCATCAAAGAGATGCTTGAAGAGCGTTATGCAGATGCTGAGAAAGTAGTTCTGGTTATGGACAACCTCAACACACACAACACGGCCTCGCTATACACGGCTTTTCCTCCTGAAGAGGCCAGGTGTCTGGCGGATCGCCTTGAAATACATTACACCCCTAAACACGGGAGTTGGCTGAACGTAGCAGAGATTGAACTCAGTGTTTTGAAGAGGCAATGTCTTTCAGGACGAATTGACTGTATTGAGAAAATGTGGGCTGAAGTGGCGGCATGGAATACCGACCGAAACAACCGGCAAACCAAGATTGATTGGCAGTTTAGAACAGGTGACGCTCGTATCAAACTGAAACGGCTATATCCGAATCTTTAGAATATACGCTGTACTAGGCCCGGATAAGTCGGGCATTATTACCAGCAAAACCACAGCTGACCGGAAAACTTAAGCTTATCAGCTTTCCATCAATGATTTTTTGGCAAGCAAAGTTCTCATGGACGTTGGCTCTAAGCCTCCATCTAATGATGAGTCCGGCAAATTTTGTATAGATTTATGAC
>QIFF01000186.1 GCA_003230635.1 bacterium
GAGTGTTTCTTTTTTGCCATTAACAAGGTTTCCAACGCCACCCGCGGGCGCTCGGATTTGCTTTCCCTGGCCGACTGGCTGGATGCTTACGACCAGCTGTTGTTTAACCGCCTGGAGCGGGCGGCCTTGATTAACGCCTTTGTCTGGGATATTACCCTGGAGGGGATGGATCAGAAACAAATCCAGGCCTGGCTTTCAAATAACCCGCCGCCCAAACCCGGTTCAATTCGCGCCCACAACGAGCGGGTCAAGTGGGAGGCGGTAAGCCCGGATTTGCAATCATCTGATGCGGAGACCGAGGCCAAGCTGCTAAAGAATCATATCCTGGGTGGGGCCGGATTTCCCGGGCACTGGTTTGCCGAAGGAGGCAATGTGAACCGGGCTACTGCCGCCGAGATGGGCGAACCCACCATCAAGCGTCTGAGTTCCCGCCAGCGCTATTTCCGCTACATGATTGAGCACATCTTCCAGTTCGTGATTGACCAGGCGATTATTCATAACCGTCTGCCGAAAGATATAAACACCTCATTCTCGTTGGTTATGCCCGAAATTTCGCTTAAGGATACAGTCAGGATTTCTTCTTCCTTGCAGCAAGTTACCCGGGCGCTGTCCACTGCGCAAGAGCAGGGTTGGATTTCAAAGGATACCGCCCGGCAGGTTTTTGCCACTTTTACCAGCCAATTGGGGGTGGAGATTGATTTGAAGGCGGAAGCGGGGAAGGTAGCGGAAGTTTTGTAGCGGATACACGGAGGATAAAATGACTAAAAAAGTAAGCCCACCGGCGAAAGAGGTTGACCTTTTCAAGCAAGCGTTGCGGATACTGGAAATCAACCCCGGCGCTGTTTTTTCCCACCGGGAGTATGAGGACAAGATTGTGATTGTGACTAAGGCCGGGCAAAAGCATATCTGGGGGAGGAAATAATGCCATACAGTAAGCAAAACACTTTCAATTGCCGATTGTCGATTGAAAATTGTCAATTAACAGAGGCCAAAGACGAAGCGGGACGGGAATGGGAAGTGACGATTATTCAGGCGGGCAGATCGGGTAATGGGGCTTATTATCCGCCTGAAGTCCTGCGGGCGGCCGTGCCCTTGTTTGAGGGAGTGCGCGCCCTGGCGCGCAGCGATGAGGAGCACCTGCGGGATACCAAAAGGTCGGTCAAGGACATCGTAGGCTGGTTTAGCCGGCCCCGTTTTGAGGAAGGGCGCATCATTTCCCGCTTTCATATCTCGGAGTCCGCCGACTGGCTGCGGTGCCTGCTGCTGGATGCCTGGCAGCGGGGGAAGAGGGATATTGTAGGATTTTCCATTGTGGCTGAAGGCAAGGCCCGCAAAAAGAAAATGGGGCAGGGATTGCTAACTTATGTGGACAGCATAGAGAAGGTATTCACAGTTGACGTGGTACTCAACCCGGCGGCCGGGGGAAGGTTTCTTAAATTGGTCGCCGGCCAGAAGGAATCTCAACAACAGGAGGTAAACAACAGGAGGTAAAAAGGATGGAAAGCTTGTTAAAGCTCTTAGAGCGCAAGGCACCGGATTTGCTTGCTGAAATTAATCCGGAAACTGTAACCGAAGAACAATTGCTTGAATTACTGGGCAGAGTACTGGAACAATATTCAGGCGGCCTGCTGGCAGAGGCCAGGGAAACCATTAAGTGGGCGGAATGCCGGGCTAGCTTGCGGGAAAAACTGGCTGAAAGCCGTCTGCCTGCCCTGGTTGTCCAGCGGCTGGAAAAAAGGTTTGCCGATAAGATTTTCCCGCCCGGGGAATTGGAGAGTGCTATTGCTGAAGAGCGGCAATACCTGGCCAGCTTAAGCGAATCCGGGCGGGTTGCCGGCTGTGGGCAAAGCAGGGTGGATATCGGGCTTGAGGCCGGGGATAGGTTGCAGTATGCAATGGACAGGCTGTTCGGCCTGGAGGTTCCTGCCGAGGCCCAAGGGATTCCCCGCCTGGCTGGGCTGCGGGAGGCATACGTGCTGCTCTCCGGTGATGTGGAAGTCTGCGGGAGATTCAATCCCCATCAGCGGGTAACCCTGCGTGAGGCTTTTGACTCCACCACCTTCTCTTATATTCTGGCTAACACCATGAACCGCCGAATGGTAAGGGATTACAATGCGGTGGATTATCACGAGCGGGATATTATTACGGTGCGCCCTGGAGTTAGTAACTTTAAGCAACAGGAAGCAATCCGAGAGGGGTATTTCGGAGATATTGCGGACGTTGACCCGGAAACTGCGGATTATGCGGAGATTGCCACTTACAGCGATGAGGAAGCCACCTATTCGGTAGGGCAGAAGGGAAACCTGGTTACCATTACCCGTAAGCACATCCTTAACGATGACTTGGGACGGGTGGTAAAGAAAGTATCCCGCCTGGGCCGGGCGGCCCGGCGCACTTTCGCCCGCTTCGTCTGGAACATGGTGATTAATAACATCACCTACACGGTGGACGGCAAGGCTTTGTTCCATGCCGATCACGGCAACCTTGGGACTGGGGCTTTGGACGTTACTACCCTACATGCAGCGGCCGAAGCCTTGTCCTTTATGACCGAACCCGGCAGCGGCGAGGCTTTAGGCTGGC
>QIFF01000177.1 GCA_003230635.1 bacterium
AAGAGTTAAGACAACTTCGTCGTTTCCCTCCAGTGCCCGGTCCAGGAATGTCAAAGTGCGGACATATTCCTCCACGCTTTCCGACAGGATTACCAGGATATTTTGGATTTTTTGAGAACTCCTGGGGCGGGTTTGCTCTGAAGGCTTAGGATTTTGCCTTAAAGCGCAGCCCACCTTAACCTTATCAGGCGGGAAATTGCCAATTTGGATCAAAAGATTGCGGGTAATGCGTCCCAATGTTATAACCTCGTCAGGCAAAGGAGCGGTCTTTACCTCCTCCCGGCTCAGGAAGAAATTGGTGTGTTTATGGGTAACGGCTGCGTGCTGGAAACCACAGCTCTGTACCTGGGAATCCATACTCCGCACCCCTAACACCATCATCTTTTCAAAGCAGCGGTTTTCAAAGGGATATAGGTAGCGGCTCAACCGCACCTTGCGCATCATGGCTCGCACATTATAATATCCTCGCATGTTGCACAGGGCTGTATTGTGGCGAAAACTGCCCCACACGGCCTGCGTTATTAAATATTGTAGGTTGCAGTCGTACATAACCGCCGACCCGCGTAGTCCAGGAGTAAAGAAATAATAGTACATGCATATCAGCCAGCATTTTGTCAATTCCAGATAAGATAAATAATACTCCACCGGCACCAAATTTACCTGCTGGGCCACACGTTGAGTCATCTTGCGGTAATCCTGCCATTTTCCAATAAACATCCCGAATAAGAAGGAGGGAATGCCTTCCCGCTTAAGATAGTTTTGCAACTCCCCAAAATAGGTATCCCGGTAACACCCATCTCTTTTAAAGGATTGCTGATTTATCAAACTGGTTATGGCTGTATATTTTACCCCGGGAGTGGGCTTCCAGTTACAGATTTGCTTGGCCCAATGGTGATATAACGCCAAGCGCAAAAAATCATAACACAGCTCAGCCGGACCCAGCAGCCGCAGCCAATCTTTCCAATCCCGCTTTTTGCGAATGTCATTAACTACCTTTACCCCCTTTCCCTCGGACCATATTTGTAGTTGGCGACAAAGATGGAGGTCTTCTGTAACCAGCAATAGGTCGGCCTCCAATTCACCCGCCAGATCCACCACACAAAAGAAACAAAAAACCTTAAAAATAAGGTTCGTAGAAAGGGGGTTTTTGCTGGTAAAATTCATCGTCCACCAAATAAAGGAATGGTTGTTGACATTCAACTGGGACATAAATTGGACATACCCCTGTTCAAAGCGCTCACGTTTTTGCTGGAAGAGTTGAGCACGATCAACCCAGCACACCCCTGACTGGCCGCGGAGGAATTGGGCTATTTCTTCAGTTTGCTGGGTATCCTTGGGGATAAAACAGTATAAGGGCCGTTCGGTCGACCAGTTCCACTGGTTTTTAAGCCGCTTTATCTGATTTGTGAAGATTATTCTTTTCATGTATAAACAAGGTGTCGCCCTACTAGGAGATAGCCCCCTTTTGCGCAAGTCAGAAGTTCAAACTCTTGTTCAATCGGCACTGCGGTTTCTATTCCTGACACCCCTCTGGAAAGTAGCACCTGGTTTCTAGGTCGTGGAACATGCAGCCTGGACTCGGCCATCTTCCCGGGCCTTACCAGATCGGGCGAGGCCCCAAATATCTCCAACAGCTTGCGCAGGAAGTCGTATTTGGTTATCCCGGGGTAACTATGTAAATGAACGATTTGGTTGTCTATATCCTGCACCTGGATTAATTTCTCTGCCAAGCTCTCAACTGAGAGGGGATTGAAGCGGCAATCGGTCCAGCCCGTCATAACCTGTTTTTTCTGAATTTGCCGCTCTATCCAGCAAATCAGCCCCTTTTGGCGCAAGGGATAATAGCCGACAGGGCAGCAGCGGACAATTACCCAGCGTCGGCTCATAGAGCGAATTAATCCCTCGGAGAGGACTTTGGCCCGCCCATATACATTGATGGGGTTGGGGCGGGTATCCTCATAATGTTCCCCCTCATCCTGCCCGAATATCCCGTTGGAGGAGATGAAAACCAATTTACTCCCCAGCTCGTTGCAGGCGTCAATCAAGGAAAACAACCCAATTTGTATGGGGAGATAAACCCGCTGCGGATCTTCTTCGCAACGGTCAATATTTGTTTCGGAGGCCAGATGATAGACGGTATCCGGCTTAAACTCCCTTACCAAATCACCAACGCTCCATTCCGTAAGATCCAGGCGAATGGTGGGAAATTCTTCTCCTGATAGTTCAAAATTGCGCCAGCTCCCCAGCACCTTATTGCGGGGAGAGCGGGAAATTTTCCCGGCCAGTCTAAATCCCAGGGTGCCGCTGGCGCCTATGACGAGGTATTTTTTGTGCATTATTGGAATTCTCAACGATTTGTGAAGAATCAAGGCTAACTGGATATGAGAAGATCCCTGAACCTATCAATTGCCTTGCCGTCACGATATGGATCCAAAACAGGGGAACCTATCGGTATGGGATTTTGATACACTCCCGCTTTCATGTTCTTGATTTCCAAAACTTTTGTTTTCAGTTCGTCGTAGCTGTGAGTAGTCACTCCTTCTATT